>NZ_JAKEIO010000011.1 GCF_021474405.1 [Streptosporangium] indianense | reverse complement strand
GGGCCAGCACCGCGTCCACCTCCGGCGTCAGCGCCCCCGCCAGCCGGGAAGCCGCGGGACGGCCCTCGTCCCGCAGGGCGTCGACGGCGGTGCGGATCACGTCGCGCAACCCTCCCTCCTCGGGCACACCGGCGGCCGCCCGCTCGTACAGACGCGCGCCCTCCTCCAGGACGACGTCCGTGTCCATGCCCGCCGGGATCTTGATCTCGGCGTGATGGCGCCAGGTGCTGACCGGGTCCCCCCAAGCCTCGACGGTGAACGTCCACAGGCCCGGCTCCCCGGCGGTGACCGTGGCACCCCACCGGTCCGTCCCAGGGGCCAGCTCGCGCATCGGGGTCCACGGGCCGGGGCGGCCCTCGGGGTCCTTCAGGACGACGTTGGCGGCGACCGCGTCGTGCCCCTCCCGGAACACGGTCGCCGAGATCTGGAAGGTCTCACCGGTGACGGCCTTGGCCGGCCGGCGGCCCTGCAGCACCACCGGGCGGATGTCGAGGACCGGTATGCGTCCGACGGCGGTCGCGTCGCTCCCGCGAGGTGGTGGCGAGGCCGGTGGGCCCGCCGCGGCCGGGCGTGCGGGGCGTGCTTCGCCTCCGGGTGCGCGCGCCCCGGTGGTGCGGCGGCTGGGGGGTGCTGGCGAATGGTGCTTGGCGGGCATGACCGCTCCTGTCCGCGTCAACGTGGGTAGGCGGATGTCTGTGGGGAGGTGGGTCCTGCATGGTGCTCCTGAGAGGGGTACCCGCAGGAGCCTTCCCACCCTATTCGGGTGAGCAATCCGGCACTTTGTTAACTACTCACGCGTATGTCGACACACAAGACCGGCCTCGTCCGCGACGGACGAGGCCGGCCCCCGGCGTGGCTGCCGCTTCGCCCTACTCGCGCGGCACCCGCAGTAATTTGTCCGGCGAACCGGTGCCCCGGCCGGAGACCTTCCCGGTCGCCGCTGAGGCCGTCAAAGCCCTCCCGACCTGCGCCGGAGTCGCTTTCGGATGATCGGCCAAGTAGAGCGCGGCGACGCCGGCGGCATGCGGAGACGCCATCGAGGTACCCGAGTACGTTGCCTGCGCGGTGTCGCTCGCCGCGGACGCGGAGGTGATTCCGACGCCGGGGGCGAACAGATCGAGGGCCGGACCGTCATTGGAGAAGGCCGGTTTTGCATCCTCCTGGTCGCTCGCCCCCACCGTGACGGCCTGCTCGACGCTCCCCGGCGAGTACAGGCCGGCCGGCCTGCCGTCGTTGCCCGCGGCGACCGTGTAGGTGACCCCGGAGGCGATCGAGGCGCGGACGGCGGCGTCCAGCCGCTCGTTGCGCGGTCCGCCCAGGCTGAGGTTGGCGACCGCGGGCTTCCTCGCGTGCCGGGTCACCCAGTCGATCCCGGCGATCACCCGGGCCGTGGTGCCCGCGCCCGCGGCGTCGAGGACGCGCACGGAGACGATCCGGGCCTTCTTGGCGACGCCGTGGACCGTCCCGGCGACCGTGCCGGCGACATGCGTGCCGTGGCCGTTGGCGTCCGAGGCGACCCGGTCGTCCCCCACGAAGTCCCAGCCGTGGCCCGCCCGGCCCGCGAAGTCCCGGTGGGTGGTGCGGACGCCGGTGTCGATCACGTACACCGTCACCCCCGCCCCTGCCGACCGGGGCCAGGTGTAGCTCCGGTCCAGCGGCGGCCTCGGCTGGTCGAGGCGGTCCAGCCCCCAGGACGGAGGGTTCTTCTGCGTGCCCTCGAGCCGTACGCGGGTGTCCTGGACGACCGAGGCGACCCGCGGGTCGGCGGCCATCCGCCCGGCCTGTCTCCCGTCCGCCCGGACCGCGTAGCCGTTCAGGACCGTGCCGTAGGTGTGGCTGATCGTCACCCCGTACTTGTCGGCGAGGCCCTTTCCGGCCGCCGACCGGGCCTGTGTGCCCTCCTTCAGTGTCACCAGGTAACTGCCGTGCACGGAGCCGGGTGATCCGGCGCCGAGTATCCGCCCCTCCGGTACGGCGTGCGCGGGCAGGGTGATGGCCGAAAACGCGGCGGCGCAGACCGCCGCCGCCAGGCCCCCCGTCCGGCGCAGACGCCGCTCGCGCGTCCGAGCCATGGTCCGAGTTCCCCTCCTCGACTCGGCGTACGGCTGCCGCGCGGCGCCGCGTGCGGCGGGCGCGGGCCGGTACGCCACAGGCAGCCTCTCGTGGCGTGTGAAGCACCACAAGGACGCCTATGGGTGCGGATTCGGCCATATCCGCGGATGGTGCGGTTCAAGCCGATCGGGGGTCCGGTGGCGGAGCCTCAGCGGCGCGGGCGCCGACGCCGGTACTGTCGTAGGAGACGTCGTCGAAGCCCTGCGAAATCCAGCGAACGCGCCGAGGTGGAACCCGTGAAGGCGATCCGTCGATTCACCGTCCGACCCGTTCTCCCCGACCCCCTCCGGCCGCTCAGCGACCTGGCCCGCAACCTGCGCTGGTCATGGCACGCGGAGACCCGGGACCTGTTCCGGTCCGTGGACCCCGAGCGATGGGCCGCCTCGGGCGGCGACCCCGTCCGGCTGCTCGGCAGCGTGCCGCCCCCACGGCTGGCGGAGCTCGCCGGGGACGACTTGTTCCTGAGCCGCCTCGCTGCGGTCGCGGACGATCTGCGCGACTACACCACCGGCGACCGCTGGTACCAGGCCCAGCCCGAGGAACTGCCGTCCGCGATTGCCTACTTCTCACCCGAGTTCGGCATCACGGCCGCCCTGCCCCAGTACTCCGGCGGTCTCGGCATCCTGGCCGGCGACCACCTCAAGGCGGCCAGCGACCTCGGCGTCCCGCTGATCGGCGTCGGCCTGCTCTACCGGCACGGCTACTTCCGCCAGACGCTGTCCCGCGACGGCTGGCAGCAGGAGCACTATCCCGTCCTCGACCCGAACGAGCTGCCCGTCGCCCAGCTCGAGGAGCCCGACGGCACCCCCGCCCAGGTCGCCCTCGCCCTGCCCGGCGGGAGGCAGTTGCGCGCCCGGATCTGGCTGGCGCAGGTCGGCCGGGTCCCGCTGCTGATGCTGGACTCCGACGTCGAGGAGAACGACCTCGGCGAGCGCGGCGTGACCGACCGGCTCTACGGCGGCGGCAGCGAGCACCGGCTGCTGCAGGAGATGCTCCTCGGCATAGGAGGGGTCCGGGCGGTACGGACGTACTGCCGGCTGACCGGCCACCCCGAGCCTGAGGTCTTCCACACCAACGAGGGGCACGCCGGCTTCCTCGGCCTGGAGCGCATCGCCGAACTCTGCGCCGAGGGACTGGACTTCGACGCCGCGCTGGAGTCGGTCCGGGCCGGAACCGTCTTCACCACCCACACGCCCGTCCCGGCCGGCATCGACCGCTTCGACCGCGAGCTGGTCGCCCGGCACTTCGGCCCCGACGCCGAGCTTCCCCGCATCGACGTCGACCGCGTCCTGCGGCTCGGCATGGAGAGCTACCCGGGCGGCGAGCCCAACCTGTTCAACATGGCCGTGATGGGCCTGCGCCTGGCCCAGCGCGCCAACGGCGTGTCACTGCTGCACGGCAACGTCAGCCGCGAGATGTTCTCCGGCCTGTGGCCCGGCTTCGACGCCGACGAGGTGCCGATCACCTCCGTCACCAACGGGGTGCACGCACCCACCTGGGTCGCCCCCGAGGTGTTCCGGCTCGGCGCCCGGCAGATCGGCGACCGGCGCGCCGAGGACGCGATGACGGTCGGCGGCTCGGAGCGCTGGGACTCCGTGGCCGACATTCCCGACCAGGACATCTGGGACCTGCGGCGGGTGCTGCGCGAGCAGCTCGTCGAGGAGGTCCGCGAGCGGCTGCGCGCGTCCTGGCGGCAGCGCGGCGCCGGCACGGCCGAACTGGGCTGGATCGACAACGTGCTCGACCCGGACGTGCTGACCATCGGCTTCGCCCGGCGCGTCCCGTCGTACAAGCGGCTGACGCTGATGCTGCGCGACCGGGACCGGCTGATGGATCTGCTGCTGCACTCCGAGCGACCGGTCCAGATCGTCGTCGCGGGCAAGGCACACCCCGCCGACGACGGCGGCAAGCGGCTGGTGCAGGAGCTGGTGCGGTTCACGGACGACCCGCGGGTGCGCCACCGGATCGTGTTCCTGCCGGACTACGGCATGGCCATGGCACAGAAGCTGTACCCCGGCTGCGACATCTGGCTGAACAACCCGCTGAGGCCGCTGGAGGCCTGCGGCACCTCCGGCATGAAGGCCGCGCTGAACGGCTGTCTCAATCTGTCCGTCCTGGACGGCTGGTGGGACGAGTGGTTCCAGCCCGACTTCGGCTGGGCCATCCCCACGGCGGACGGCGTCGGAACCGACCCGGACCACCGTGACGACCTGGAGGCGGCGGCGCTGTACGACCTGCTGGAGCAGCGGGTGACGCCCCGCTTCTACGAGCGCGGGCGCAGCGGGCTGCCGGACCGGTGGATCGAGATGGTCCGCCACACGCTGAGCCTGCTCGGGCCGAAGGTGCTGGCGGGGCGGATGGTCCGCGAGTACGTGGAGCGCCTGTACGCGCCCGCCGCTCTCTCCCACCGGTCCACGGGCCCGGACGCGGCACGCGACCTCGCCGCGTGGAAGGGGAAGGTGCGGGCGGCGTGGCCGGAGGTCACCGTCGACCATGTGGAGACGTCGGCGTCGGAGGCGCTGGCCGAGCTGGGGACGACGCTGGGGCTGCGGGTACGGGTCGGGCTCGGTGCGCTCGGGCCGGACGACGTGGAGGTGCAGGCCGTCTCCGGGCGGGTCGACGAGGAGGACCGGATCGGGGACGCGACGGTCGTGCCCCTGAAGGCGGTGGGGTCTCCCGACCAGGACGGGCGCTGGGTGTACGAGGGGCCCTTGTCGCTGGATCGCACCGGGCCTTTTGGGTACACGGTGCGGATCCTTCCCGCGCATCGGCTGTTGGCTTCCAGCGCGGAGTTGGGCCTGGTTGCGGGGCCTTCCGAGGAGCTGGTGGAGGCTGCGGGGTTGTTGATGCGGTGAGCTTGCCGTCCGCGGGCGCGTGGGGGCTCGTCGCGCCCACGCGGCGCAGCCGCAGATCGATACAGCCCCGCGCCGCTAGGCCGGCTCGCCGCCTCGCGTCGCCAGGTTCCGCAGGACACTGCCGCACCTGCGTGCGTACGCGTGCTGGAAGCCCCTGGTCGCCGGGCCGCCCGCCTTGGCGTACCACTTGGCCGGGCGGCTGAACGCGTTCACCGTCAGCCAGACCGTGCCGTCTCCCGTGCGGTCGACCACGAAGGACTCCTCGCCGGCCTCCGGGTGGCCGGGCAGCGTGCCGTAGGCCCAGCCCGCCCGGCGGGGTTCCTCGACCGTCCAGACCACGCGGCAGGGGGCCTTGATCATGCCGGCGAGGGTGACGGTGACGTCGACGCCGGGGGCGGCCCGGTCCGCGCTCGCGTCGAGGCCGACGCCCATCGCGCGGTGCATCTCCCAGGTGAGGACGGCCTCCGCGGCCCGGCGGAAGACCTCCTCGCCCTCGCCGATGCGGGTGCGTACGTTCATGGGACGAAAGCCCGGCGGGCAGAAACCCTGATCACGGGTGGCGCCGACATCGGCGTAGGTGAAGTCCTGCGATTCCGTAGAAGACACGGTCCCCAAGACTAGGGCGGTACCCGGATCCGCTCGGGGTCCGGGTACCGCCCGTGGTCGTGCTTCGGTCAGCCGACGTTCACGGCCGACCAGGCGGCGGCGACCGCCTTGTACTCGGTGCTGGACGCGCCGTACAGCGCGGAGGCCGCGTTCAGGGTCGCCGTGCGGGCCTGCGCGTACTTGGTCGTCGACGTCATGTACGTCGTCAGCGCCTTATACCAGATCTGCAGCGCCTTGGTGCGGCCGATGCCGGTGACCGTGGAGCCGTTGGACGTGGGCGAGTTGTAGGTCACGCCGTTGATCGTCTTCGAGCCGCTGCCCTCGGACAGCAGGTAGAAGAAGTGGTTGGCGGGACCGGAGGAGTAGTGGACGTCCACGCCGCCGAGGCCGGCGGACCAGCTGTCCTTGGACGAGCCGTCCTTGCTGGGCTTGTCCATGTAGCGCAGCGGGGTGCCGTCGCCGTTGATGTCGATCTCCTCGCCGATGAGGTAGTCACCGACGTCGGAGGAGTTGCCCGCGAAGAACTCGGCGCCCGCGCCGAAGATGTCGCTGGTGGCCTCGTTCAGACCACCGGACTCGCCGCTGTAGTTCAGGCCCGCCGTGGCCGACGTCAGACCGTGGCTCATCTCGTGCGCGGCCACGTCCAGCGAGGTCAGCGGGTGGGTGTTGCCCGAGCCGTCGCCGTAGGTCATGCAGAAGCAGCTGTCGGACCAGAAGGCGTTGACGTAGCTGTTGCCGTAGTGGACCCGCGAGTAGGCGGCCTTGCCGTCGTTGCGGATGCCGTTGCGGCCGAAGGTGCTCTTGTAGAAGTCCCAGGTGATCTGGGCGCCGTAGTGCGCGTCGGCGGCGGCGGTCTCGGCGTTGGACGGGTCGCCGGTGCCCCAGACGTCGTCGGCGCCGGAGAAGAGGGTGCCGGTGCCGGAGGTGCCGCGGTTGAGGTTGTAGGTCTTGTGGCCGCCGCGGGTGCCGTCCGTGAGGTTGTACGTCGACCCGGACTTGGTGGTGCTGAGGGTGACCTGGCCGCTGTAGGTGGTGTTGCCGGTGCCGGTCTCGATGCCCTGGTACTCGTAGAGCTTCTTGCCGGTGGCGGCGTCGGTGATGACGTGCAGCTCGTTCGGGGTGCCGTCCTCCTGGAGGCCGCCGACGACGGTCTCGTAGGCGAGGACCGGCTTGCCGCTCGCGGCCCAGATCACCTTGCGGGGAGCGGACTTCGCCTCGGTCCTGGCCGAGCCGGCTGCCTTGGCGAGGGTCACGGCCTGCTGCTCGGCCTTGGCGGCGGTGACCTCGGGCTTGAGCGAGGCGACCTTGACGGCCGCCTTGGTGGCTCTGGTGACGCCCGAGGTCGCGCCGGACTTCGACTGGTGCACCACGAGGTCGCCGCCGAGGACCGGCAGGCCCGCGTAGGTGCGCTCGTAGCGGGTGTGGACCGAGCCGTCGGCGTCCTTCACGACGTCCCTGACGACCAGCTTCTCCTGGGCGCCGAGGCCTATCGCGTCGGCGGTCCTGGCGGCGTCGGCCTGCTGCTCCTGGATGAGCGCGGTGCGGGCGGGAGCGGAGAGCAGGACGGGGGCCGCGGCGAGGGCCGGCTTGCTCGCGGAGTCGGCGGCGGCGCTGCTGCCGGCGGTCAGGCCGGTGGTGAGCAGGGCGCCGGCGGCGACGGCGGTGGCGATGGCCAGCGTGGCGCGCTTGTGACGCGCGTAGAGAGAGGTGGACACACAAGCTCCTCGACGTGGGGGAAGTGCTGTGGTGCTGTGCGGGTGGGGGAAGAGTGGCACTGGGGACGCGTACATGTCAGGAGTGAGGCGTGATGTTGGCCGGAACTCGACGGCCAGATGTACGCGAGGACACGTGAAACGGACGCCGCCCCGGGGGATTCGAACCCACCGGGGCGGCGCCCTGACTCGAGGGCCTGAAGGCCTGTGGAGCTACCGGTCTACGGGAAGGTCAGCTTCCAGCTGTTGATGTAGCCGGTGTCGATGGCCGCGTTGTCCTGGACCCGGAGGTTCCAGACGCCGTTGGCCACCTCGGAGGAGGCGTTCACCGTGTAGGTGGTGTTGATGTTGTCCGCGCTTCCGCCGGTGCCGTAGCCCTTCAGCGTGTACACCGTGCCGTCGGGGGCGACCAGGTCCACCTTGAGGTCACCGATGTAGGTGTGGACGATGTCCACCGCGACCTGCAGGTTGGACGGCGCGTTGCCCGTCCGGCCGGAGACGGTGACCGGCGAGTTGACCGCCGCCCCCCGGTCCGGGATCGCCACGTCGGCGGTGTTCTCGAAGGACGTGCCACCGCCGCCCCCGCCGCCGGAGCGGGTGCCGACGTTGACGCCCGCCCACGCGTCCTGGACCGCCTTGTACTCGGCGCTGTCCGTGCCGTACAGCTCACCCGTGGCCGCGAGGGTGCCGGTGCGGGCGCCCGCGTAGTTGGTGTTCGAGGTGAACTTCGTGGTGAGCGCGCGGAACCAGATCTTCTCCGCCTTGTCCCGGCCGATGCCGGTGACCGGGAGGCCGTCCGAGGTCGACGAGTTGTACGTGACACCGTTGATGGTCTTGGTGCCGCTGCCCTCGGAGAGCAGGTAGAAGAAGTGGTTGGCGGGGCCCGACGAGTAGTGCACGTCGATCGAGCCGATGCCCGAGTACCAGCTGTCCTTGGACGAGCCGTCCTTGCTCGGCTTGTCCATGTAGCGCAGCGGGCTGCCGTCGCCGTTGATGTCGATCTCCTCGCCGATGAGGTAGTCACCGACGTCGGAGGAGTTGTTCGCGTAGAACTCGACCGTCGATCCGAAGATGTCGGAGGTGGCCTCGTTCAGACCGCCGGACTCCCCGCTGTAGACGAGGCCCGCGGTGTTGGACGTGACGCCGTGGGTCATCTCGTGACCGGCCACGTCGATGGACGTCAGCGGGTGGGTGTTGCCCGACCCGTCGCCGTAGGTCATGCAGAAGCAGCTGTCGGACCAGAAGGCGTTGACGTAGTTGTTGCCGTAGTGGACGCGGGAGTAGGCGCCGACGCCGTCGCCCTTGATGCCCGAACGCCCGTGCACGTTCTTGTAGTAGTCCCACGTCAGGGCGGCGCCGTAATGCGCGTCCGCGCCCGCGGTCTCCGCGTTGGAGGCGCTGCCGTTGCCCCACACGTCGTCGGGACCGGAGAAGAGGGTGCCGGTGCCGGAGGTGCCGCGGTTGAGGTTGTAGGTCTTGTGGCCGCCGCGCGCGCCGTCGGTGAGGTTGTACGTCGACCCGGACTGCGTGGTGCCGAGCGTCACCGTGCCGCTGTACATCGTGTTGCCGGTGCCGTTCTCGATGCCCTGGTACTCGTAGAGCTTGGCACCGGTGGCGGCGTCGGTGACGACGTGCAGCTCGTTCGGGGTGCCGTCCTTCTGGAGGCCGCCCACGACGGTCTCGTAGGCGAGGGTGGGCTTGCCGCCGGCCGCCCAGACCACCTTGCGCGGCGCCTTGTCGATGTCGGCGCTCTTGGTGTCGTCCGCCTTGGCTACGGCCAGCGCCTGCTTCTGCGCCTTGGCGGCGGAGACGGCGGCGGTGGTGGTGGCCGGCTTGATGGCGGCGCGGGTGGCCTTGACGACCGCCTTGGTCGCACCGGACGCGGCGGTCTTGACGACCAGGTCGCCGCCGAGGACGGGCAGGCCGTCGTAGGTGCGCTCGTAGCGGGTGTGGACCGTGCCGTCGGCGTCCTTCACGACGTCACGGACGACCAGCTTCTCCTTGGCACCCAGGCCCAGGTCCCGGGCCGTCTGCGCCGTGCGGGCCTCGGCCTCGCGGATCAGCGCGGCCCGCTGGGCGGGGCTGAGCTTGACCGACTGCGCGCCGGGGATCGCCTTGCCCGCGGCCGACGGTGCCCGTTCGGGGGCCGCGACGGCGGTGCCGCTCTGGACGGCGGCGGCGATCAGCGCGGCGACGCCGGCGAGGGCGACGGCCGCGGTGGTGTGGGGAGTGCGTCTGTGGGAGGTGCCTCTTCGCGAGGAACTGCTTCTCAACACTGACTCCTTCTGCGGGACCGGGGGTCGCCCGGCCTGGGGAGGTGGAGGTGTTGCTGTGGGGTTCCTGTGGAGCAGTCGTGGGAAGCGTGGCAGGGGAGGGCGCTTTCTGTCAGGACCGCGTCAAAAGTATGGCCGGAAACAGTTCGTTGTCCGGAAGTTCATGTTCGGTATGCGGACGCTTCGCCGGGCAGACGCTTCGCGACCCCCGGGCGCAGCGGCGCCGGGCCCGCGAGCCGTCGGTACGGCGACGACCCCTGGCCCGGCGAATGCGGACCCCGGGCGCCGCCGCCCCGCGCCCTACGCCAGGCTGTCCCGCCAGGCCCGGTGCAGATCCGCGAACCGGCCGGTCGCCGCGATGAGTTCGGCCGGTTCGCCGTCCTCCACGATCCGGCCGCCTTCCATCACCAGGACCCGGTCCGCGATCTCCACGGTCGACAGCCGGTGCGCGATGACCACGGCGGTACGGCCCTTCAGCACCGTCGTCATGGCCCGCTGCACCGCACGCTCGCCGGGGACGTCCAGCGAGCTGGTCGCCTCGTCGAGGATGAGCACCGCCGGGTCGGCCAGCAACGCCCGGGCGAAAGCGACCAGTTGCCGCTGCCCGGCGGAGATCCGGCCGCCCCGCTTGCGCACGTCGGTGTCGTAGCCGTCGGGCAGGGCGCTGATGAAGTCGTGCGCGCCGATCTCCTTGGCCGCCTGCTCCATCTCCTCGCGGGTGGCGTCGGGCCGGCCGATCGCGATGTTGTCGGCGACCGTGCCCGAGAACAGGAACGTCTCCTGCGTCACCATGACCACCCCGCGCCGCAGTTCGGGCACGGCGAGGTCGCGCAGATCGACGCCGTCCAGCAGCACCCGGCCGCCGGACGGGTCGTAGAACCGGGCCAGCAGCTTGGCCAGCGTCGACTTCCCGGCGCCCGTGGAGCCCACGACCGCGACCGTCTGCCCCGCCGGCAGGGTGAGGTCGAACGCGGGCAGCACCTCCCCGCCGGTGCGGTAGCCGAAGCGGACGGAGTCGAAGACCACTTCCCGGCCCGGATGTTCGCCCGCCAGCGGCGGAAGCCGGCGCGGGGCGGCCGGCTCGGGGACCGACGGGGTCTGGGCGAGCAGGCCGGCGATCTTCTCCAGCGAGGCCGCCGCCGACTGATAGGAGTTCAGGAACATCCCGAGCCGGTCGATCGGGTCGTACAGCCGCCGCAGGTACAGCACGGCCGCCGCCAGCACACCGAGGGCCAGCGTGCCGTCCGCCACCCGGTAGCCGCCCCACAGGACGATGGCCGCGACCGCCGTGTTGGCGACCAGCCGCGAGCCGGTGACGTAGCGGGCCATCTCCAGCAGCGCGTCGCCGTTGACCCGCTCGTGCCGCCGGTTGAGCTCGCCGAAGTCCGCGTCGTTGGCCGACTCGCGACGGAACGCACGCACCGGCCGGATGCCGTTCATCGTCTCGACGAACTTCACGATCACGGCCGCGATGGCGGTCGACCGCGCCCGGTACACCCGCCCGGCCCGCCGCCGGTACCACCGCACGAGCGCGGCGAGCGGCACCAGGGACGCCACCGCCACGCTCCCCAGACCCAGGTCGAGCCAGAGCAGCATCGCCGAGATGTAGACGAAGGACAGGATCACCGTCACGAGTTCCTGGAGACCCTCGTCCAGCAGTTCGCGCAGGGACTCCACGTCGGTCGTGGAGCGGGAGATGAGCCGGCCCGAGGTGTAGCGCTCGTGGAAGTCGACGCTCAGCGCCTGCGCGTGGCGGAAGATCCGGCCGCGCAGGTCCAGCAGCACGTCCTGGCTGACCCGGGCCGCGGCGGCGACGAAGGCGAACTGCAGCCCGCCGGCGGCCAGCGCGCACGCCAGATACGCGACGCCCACCGCGATCAGCGGCCCGTGGTCCTGTGCCCGGAACGCCGGCACACCGCGGTCGATGGCGTACGCCACGAGCAGCGGACCCGCCTGCACGACCGCCTGCTGGAGCAGCAGCAGAAGCGTCGTGACCGCGACCCGGGCCCTCATGGGCGCGAGCAGGGAGCGCAGCAGGGTCCCGGTGGCGCCCGGCGGGGTGGGCAGGACGTCCCGGTCGAAGGGGTCGCCGGGGGAGGGGGCCCGGTCGTCGGGCCGGTCGCCGGGTTTGCTGCCGGCCGGTGCGCCGGTGGCCGTCGTCATCGTGCGCCCTCCTCTTCCCCTGACATCAGATGCGCGTACTCGGCGTTGGTGCGCAGCAGTTCGTGGTGGGTGCCGACCGCGGCGATCCGGCCGCCGGACAGCAGGGCGACCCGGTCGGCGAGCAGCACGGTGGACGGGCGGTGCGCCACGATCAGGGCGGTGGTGTCCGCGAGGACCTGCCGCAGTGCGGCCTCCACGGCGGCCTCCGTGTGCACGTCCAGCGCCGACAGCGGGTCGTCCAGGACGAGGAACTCCGGCTGCCCGACGACGGCCCGGGCCAGCGCGAGACGCTGGCGCTGCCCACCGGAGAGGCTGAGGCCCTGCTCGCCCACCTGGGTGTCGGTGCCCTGGGGCAGCGCGTGCGCGAAGTCGGCCTGGGCGACGGCGAGGGCCCGCTCCAGGTCGGCTGTCCCGGCGGTGTCGCCGGCCCCCATGAGAACGTTGTCGCCGACCGTGGCCGAGAACAGGGTCGGCTCCTCGAAGGCCATGGCGACCTTGGCGCGCAGGGCCTTCCTGGACAGCTCCGTGATGTCGACGCCGTCGAGGGTGATGCGGCCCGAGGTCACCTCGTGGAGGCGGGGGACGAGTGCGGTGAGAGTGGTCTTGCCGCTGCCGGTGGCACCGACCAGGGCCATGGACTCGCCGGAGCGGATGTGCAGGTCGACGTCCTGCAGCACGGGCGGGGAACCTGGCTCGGCGTCCGGGTAGCGGAACCGGACGTGGTGGAAGCGGAGCCCCGTGTCCCGCGGGTCCTTCGCGCCGGTCCGCGCACCGGAGGTGGCGTGTCCGGAGGCGGTGTGCTCGGTCTCCTCGTCCATCACCTCGAAGAACCGCTGCGTCGCCGTCGCCGCCTCCTGGCTCATCGCCAGCAGGAACCCGATCGACTCGACCGGCCACCGCAGCGCCAGCGCCGTCGACAAGAACGCCACCAGCGTCCCGGCCGACAGGGCGCCGTCGGCCACCTGGACGACCCCCACCACCAGCGCCGCCCCGATCGCGACCTCCGGCAGCGTCACGATGACGCCCCAGATCGTCGCCAGCAGCCGCGCCTTGCGCAGCTCCGTGCCGCGCAGCGTCCTCGACAGGTCCCGGAACGCCCGGGCCTGACTGCGGTGGCGGCCGAAGCCCTTGATGATGCGGATGCCGAGCACGCTCTCCTCGACGACCGTCGTCAGGTCGCCCACCTGGTCCTGGGCCCGCCGGGCCACCCGCGCGTACCGCTTCTCGAAGACCACGCAGGTGACCACGACGGGCACGGCCGGCCCGAGGACGACCAGCCCGAGCGTCCAGTCCTGGAGCAGCATGATGACCACGCCGACGACGATCGTCACGCCGTTGACCAGCAGGAACGTCAGGGGGAAGGCGAGGAACTGGCGCAGCAGCATCAAGTCGGTGGTGGCCCGGGACAGCAACTGCCCCGAGGCCCACCGGTCGTGAAAGGCCACGGGCAGCCGCTGCAGGTGCCGGTACAGCCCCGCCCGCATGGACGCCTCGACGTGGGTGAGCGGACGGGCCACCAGCCACCGCCGCAGCCCGAACAGCAGGGCCTCCGCGAAGCCGAGCAGCAGCAGGTACAGCGCGCCGAGCCACACGCCGGCCGGGTCCCGCCGGGCGATGGGCCCGTCGACCATCCACTTCAGGACGAGCGGGATCACCAGGCCCACGCAGGAGGCGAGTATCGCCACGAACGCGGCGCTGAACAGCCGCGCCCGCACGGGCCGCACGTACGGCCACAGGCGCAGCAGCGAACGCACGGCGGAACGGTCCTGGACGGGGGCGGGTGTCGTGGCCATCAGCAGCGAGCCTACGGATCGCCACTGACACTGCCCACCGAGTTTCCGCCGGACCCGACTCGGTCCTTGGTCCTACGACCTGCGTGTTCGACGGGCCGGCCCGGACCCGTCGCACCCACCGGAGGGGGATGCCCGGCCGGCCCGGACAGGGCAGCGGGGTCCGGTCGGCCTTCTCCCAGGCGGTCCTCGGCTCCGCCGGCAACTCCGGCAGGTCCGGCGCGGGACCGGCCTGCTCGCGCCGGTCCGGCGCCGCGCTCCGCCCCGTCGGTGAAACGATGCCTCAGCCCGTCACCCGCAGCAGCAGTACCGCTCGCGCCGGCATCGTGATCTCCGCTCCCGCCCGGTGCTCCACGGCCGGCGCCTCCCCCTGCTCCTCCAGGCTCGTGTCCACGACCACCTCGTAGCGCTCGGCCCAGGGCGGTCCCGGCAGCACGAAGTCCACCGGCACCTCGCCCGCGTGCAGCACGGCCAGGAAGCTGTCGTCGAGGATCTGCTCCCCGCGTTCGTCGCGGCCCGGGATGTCCCGGCCGGACAGGTACATGCCCAGTGTGGCGGCGGGCGCGTACCAGTCCTGCTCGGTCATCTCCGTGCCCCGGGAGGTGAACCACGCGAGGTCGCGCAGCCCGTCCGCGGTCTGCGCCCGGCCCGAGAAGAACGCCCGGCGCCTGAGCACCGGGTGCCGGTGGCGCAGCGCGATCAGCCGGGAGGTCAGCGCGAAGAGGGCCTGCCAGCCGGGGTCCTCCAGCAGCTCCCAGTCCAGCCAGCCGATCTCGTTGTCCTGGCAGTACGCGTTGTTGTTGCCGCGCTGGGTGCGGCCCAGTTCGTCGCCCGCGACCAGCATCGGCACGCCCGTCGACAGCAGCAGCGTGGTCAGCAGGTTCCGCAGCTGGCGCCGCCTGAGCGCCCGTACGCCCTCGTCGCCCGTCTCGCCCTCGGCGCCGCAGTTCCAGGCCCGGTTGTCGTCCGTGCCGTCCCGGTTGCCCTCGCCGTTGGCCTCGTTGTGCTTGCGCTCGTAGGACACCAGGTCCCGCAGGGTGAAACCGTCGTGCGCGGTGATGAAGTTGACGGACGCGTACGGCCTGCGCCCGCCCCAGGCGTACAGGTCGCTGGAGCCCGACAGCCGGTAGCCCATCTCCCGGACGTCCGGCAGCGCGTGCCGCCAGAAATCCCGTACGGCGTCGCGGTACCGGTCGTTCCACTCCGTCCACAGCGGCGGGAACGCCCCCACCTGATAGCCGCCCGACCCCACGTCCCACGGCTCGGCGATCAGCTTCACCCGGCGCAGCACCGGGTCCTGGGCGATGACCGCCAGGAACGGGGAGAGCATGTCGACGTCGTGCATCGAGCGGGCCAGCGCCGCCGCCAGGTCGAAGCGGAAGCCGTCCACGCCCATCTCCGTCACCCAGTAGCGCAGCGAGTCCGTGATCAGGCGCAGCACGTGCGGCTGGACCACGTGCAGGGTGTTGCCGCAGCCGGTGTAGTCGGCGTAGCGGCGGGCGTCGTCCTGGAGGCGGTAGTAGCCGCGGTTGTCGATGCCCTTCAGGGACAGCGTCGGGCCCAGTTCGCCCGCCTCCGCGGTGTGGTTGTAGACCACGTCGAGGATGACCTCGATCCCGGCCGCGTGCAGGGCGCGCACCATCCGCTTGAACTCGCCGACCTGCTGTCCTCTCGTCCCGGAGGCCGCGTAGGCGGCGTGCGGTGCGAAGTACCCGATGGAGTTGTAGCCCCAGTAGTTCCTGAGGCTCCTGCGCAGCAGGTGGTCCTCGTGGGCGAACTGGTGCACCGGCAGCAGCTCCACCGCCGTCACGCCCAGCCTCACCAGGTGCTCGATCGCCGCCGGGTGCGCGAGACCGGCGTAGGTGCCCCGCAGCTCCTCGGGGATGCCGGGGTGGAGCTGCGTGAAGCCCTTGACGTGCAGTTCGTAGATCACCGAGTCGGCCCACGGCGTCTTCGGCCGGCGGTCGTCGGACCAGTCGTCGTCATCGTGGACGACGACGCCCTTCGGCACGTACGGCGCCGAGTCCCGGTCGTCGCGCACGGTGTCGGCGACGTGCTGCTGCGGCCAGTCACGGACGTGCCCGTACACCTCCGGCGGCAGGCCGAAGTCGCCGTCGACCGCGCGGGCGTACGGGTCGAGCAGCAGCTTCGCCGGGTTCCAGCGGGCGCCCGTCCACGGGTCCCAGCGGCCGTGCACCCGGTAGCCGTAGCGCTGCCCGGGCAGCACGTCCGGGACGAAGCCGTGCCAGATCTCGTGGGTCAGCTCGGCGAGCCGCACCCGCGACTCCTTGCCCGACTCGTCGAACAGGCACAGCTCGACGCCCTCGGCCCCGCCCGCCCACAACGCGAAGTTGGTGCCGGCCACCCCGTCCGGGCCGACCCGGAACCGGGCGCCCAGCGGCGTCGGCGCGCCCGGCCAAGCGGGCACGGTGGGCGGCGGCGCGGCCTTCCGCGCGCCGTTCACGGCGGCCGTCTGGCGCCCGTTCCCGGTGGCCCGATGACCGGCCACCGCCTCCTGCTCGGCTGCGCTGGACACCTGTCAGCCTCCCACCGGCTCGTGGGACGACGGGGGACAGAGAGGTGCGGCCCTGTGCTGCGGCCCGGGTCGCGGCTCCCTGCGCGTCGTCCTCCCCACTGTTCTGCCCAGAGCATGCGTCGCACTCACGTTTCCCCGGGGGCGGGCATGGTCGTTTCCCCGGGACGAGGCCGGTCGTTGGGCACCGCGTGAGGCACGTACAAGGGCGCGCGCGGCGCGCGAGGGCCGCGCTGGCCGCCGTAGTGACATGGGCAGGGCTCCTCGCCGGGGCCACGGGCTGTACCTCGGACGACGCGGGCGGACTCGCCGGGGTGTTCGGCGCGCCCCCGGCGCCCGATGACGTCATCAAGGTCTCGCCCGACGACGGCAGCAGGGGTGTGCGCCCCGGGAGGAGGCTGCGGGTGCGCGTGCCCGACGGCCGGCTGGAGAAGGTGAAGGTCGTCAGATCGCAGGACGCGCAGGAGACCCCGGTGCCCGGGCACCTCTCCGCCGACGGCCTGACCTGGGAACCGGACGAACAGCGGCTCGCGCTGGCCGCCAAATACACCGTCGACGCGGTGGCGGTGGACGGCGACGGACATCGCTCGGCCCGGCACACCACCTTCACCACCCACGTCCCCGAGGAACGCTTCATCGGCTACGTCGCCCCGGAGAACCGTGCCACGGTCGGCATCGGCATGATCGTCTCCTTGGAGTTCAACCGCGAGATCACCGACCGCGCCGCCGTCGAACGCGCGGTCCGGGTCACTGCCCGCCCGCCCGTCGAGATCCGCCCGCACTGGTTCGGCGCGACCCGTCTCGACTTCCGCCCCCGGGACTACTGGAAGCCCGGCACCCAGGTCACCGTCGCCCTGCGGCTGCGCGACGTCGAGGGCGCACCCGGCGTCTACGGTCTGCAGCACAAGACGTTCTCCTTCACCGTCGGCCGCAGCCAGGTCTCCGTGGTCGACGCCGCCGCGCACTCCATGGAGGTCCGGCGCGACGGCGAGCCCCTCGCCACCGTGCCCGTCACGGCGGGCGCGCCCAAGAACACCACGTACAACGGCAAGATGGTGGTGACCGAGATGCTCGACGTCACCCGCATGGACGGCGCCACGGTCGGCTTCAAGAAGCGCGACGGCAAGGGCGAGTACGACATCCCGGATGTTCCGCACGCCATGCGGCTGACCGACTCCGGCACCTTCCTGCACGGCAACTACTGGGCGCACCGCACCGTGTTCGGCCGCAGCAACGTCAGTCACGGCTGCATCGGGCTGCGCGATGTGAAGGGCGGCGGGTCGGACACCCCGGCCGGCTGGTTCTTCGACCGCAGCCTCGTCGGGGACGTCGTCGAGGTCGTCAACAGCAATGACAAAAAGGTCTCTCCCGACAACGGACTCGGAGGATGGAATATGGGCTGGAATGCATGGAAGGCGGGCAGTGCGGTGAAGTAGCCCGACAAGGGGGCGGGTTGAGCCGGCGATCTGTTGGGACCGAACAGTGACAATCGCGGGCCGCCCGTGCCGTGCACCCTGTGGTTACTATTCGCCGACGCGCGGGGGACGCGCGGGGTGCGGGCCTGACCAGGCCCTGGGAGGGGAGAACCACGTGAACGGGCGACCGATATCGGGGGCGTCGGTTGGGCGCAGGAACGCAATGCTCGCGTCCGCGATCGGCGTGCTGCTGCTCGCCGCGACGGCGTGCGGTGGCGGGGGGACCGGCTCCGGTTCCGGTGAGGGCGACGGCAAGGGCAACGACTCGGGCGCCGCGCAGAGCAAGCAGTCCGAGGCGGTCGTCGGCATCACGCCCAAGGACGGGGCCAAGTCCGTCGACACCAGCGGTGCGCTGAAGGTCACCGCGTCGAAGGGCAAGCTGACCGAGGTCGAGGTCAAGGACGCCGAGGGCAGGAAGGTCGACGGCGAGATATCCGGGGACGGCGCCAGCTGGACGCCGTCCACCCATCTGGCCGGTGCCACCAGGTACACGGTCCACGCGGTCGCCAAGGACTCCGAAGGCCGCACCGCCGCGGAGGACGCGGGCTTCACCACACTGACCCCTGAGAACACCTTCACCGGCACCTTCACCCCCGAGGACGGTTCGAAGGTCGGCGTCGGGATGCCGTTCTCCATCCGCTTCTCCCGGGGCATCACCAGCCCGCAGGACGTCGAGAAGGCCATCCGCATCAAGACGGAGCCGGCCGTCGACGTCGAGGGCCACTGGTTCGGCAACGACCGCCTCGACTTCCGCCCCGAGAAGTACTGGAAGCCCGGCACCAAGGTGACCGTCGACCTGAACCTCGACGGCGTCGAGGGCCGCTCCGGCGTCTACGGCGAGCAGGACAAGACGGTGAAGTTCACCATCGGCCGCAACCAGGTCTCGGTGGTCGACGCCAAGAAGCTCACGATGAAGGTCATGCAGGACGGCAAGACCATCAAGACCATCCCGGTCACCACCGGCCAGCCCGGCATGGAGACCTGGAACGGCCAGATGGTCATCAGCGAGATGCTCACGGTCACCCGGATGAACGGCGAGACGGTCGGCTACGGCGGCGAGTACGACATCAAGGACGTCCCGCACGCCGTCCGCCTCACCACCTCCGGCACCTTCCTGCACGGCAACTACTGGGCGAGTGGCGCCTTCGGCAACTACAACGCCAGCCACGGCTGCATAGGTCTGCGCGACGTGCGCGGCGGCTGGGACAAGAAGGTGGCGGCCGCGTGGTTCTTCAACCACTCGATGGTCGGCGACGTGGTGGTCGTCAAGAACTCGAAGGACCGGATCGTCGACCCGGACAACGGGCTCAACGGCTGGAACATGTCCTGGGAGCAGTGGAAGAAGTAGGCGTCGCAGGACGTGGGGCCCCGGTGTGACCGACTACACCGGGGCCCCTTCTGTTAGTCCCGGTTAACCTGCTGCCCATGACCGTCTCTCTCGAAGTCGCTGAAGGCGTCGGCACGATCCGTCTCGACCGCCCGCCCATGAACGCGCTGGACATCGCCACGCAGGACCGGCTGAAGGAACTCGCCGAGGAGGCCACGCGCCGCGAGGACGTGCGGGCCGTGGTGATCTACGGCGGCGAGAAGGTGTTCGCGGCCGGCGCGGACATCAAGGAGATGCAGGCGATGGACCACACCGCGATGGTCCTGCGCGCCCGTGCCCTCCAGGACTCGTTCACGGCGGTGGCCCGGATCCCCAAGCCGGTCGTCGCGGCCGTGACGGGCTACGCGCTGGGCGGCGGCTGCGAACTCGCCCTGTGCGCGGACTTCCGCATCGCCGGCGAGAACGCCAAGCTCGGCCAGCCGGAGATCCTGCTCGGCCTGATCCCCGGCGCCGGCGGCACCCAGCGCCTGGCCCGCCTGGTCGGCCCCTCCAAGGCCAAGGACCTCATCTTCACGGGCCGGATGGTGAAGGCCGGGGAGGCCCGTGAGATCGGCCTGGTCGACCGGGTCGTCCCCGCCGACGAGGTGTACACCCAGGCGCACGCCTGGGCGGCGAAGCTGGCGCAGGGTCCGGCGCTCGCGCTGCGTGCCGCGAAGGAGTCGATCGACACCGGCCTGGAGACGGACATCGACACGGGCCTCGCGATCGAACGGAACTGGTTCGCGGGTCTGTTCGCCACCGAGGACCGCGAGCGCGGGATGCGCAGCTTCGTGGAGGAGGGGCCGGGCAAGGCGAAGTTCCTCTGAACGTTCCCCCAGAGGCTTGCCGTTGACGCGGTGTCTGACCCGCGGTCCCTCGATGGGGCGGTTTATGACAGCCTTAAGGCAACCTTAAGCGTGCCGGAACGGGATAGTCCGGCGATTGTGCCGGAATAAGGCGTTCCAGCAGTTCAGGACGCGTGTCGGCGACTCCGAGGTGCCTTTGGCATATGACGGATGATCGCCGGCCCGCCCCTCGTTCCCCGGGGTGTATTCCCCGGGAACGGCCCCTTCGGGTGCTCCGGGCGGCCATGATGGGGGCATGGCGGGGCTGGAGGGTATGGGACAGCCGCGGGGACACGCACATGCGGCCGCGGCGCGCTGGTCGCCGACCGTCGAGGACGAACACGCGCTCAAGGCGCTGGAGTTGTACGGCAACCCGGCGGAGGCAGAGGTTCCACTGCCGTCCCGCCCCGAGTCCGCCGCCACCGCGAGACGCCTCACTCAGGTCGTGGTCCTGCGTCACTGGGGCCTCACGCCCAAGACCACCGAGGACGCGGTCCTGCTCGTCTCCGAACTGGTCGGCAACGCCGTACGCCACACCGGCGCCCGGGTCTTCGGGCTGCGTCTGCACCGGCGCCGCGGCTGGATCCGTGTCGAGGTCCGCGATCCCTCCCGCGGCCTGCCCTGCCTGATGCCCGTCCAGGAGATGGACGTCAGCGGCCGGGGCCTGTTCCTCGTCGACAAACTCGCCGACCGCTGGGGGGTCGATCTGCTGCCCCGGGGCAAGACGACCTGGTTCGAGATGCGGGTCGCCGACCGCTGAGCGCGCCCGATGCCTCACCCGGTCGCCGGACGGACGAATCACTGGTTTCCCCGTCAGACGCCCATTAAATGGTGCAATGCGCCCCCATCTCGTCAAGAGCATCCTGGTCGCGGGTGCCGCCCTCGCCGTCCTCGCCGCCTGCGGTACCGGGAGCGGGGAGCGGACCTCCGAGGCGCGCGGCACCGAGGCCGCCGTGCCCGCCCCGTCCGAGAAGAAGCCCGTGGAGGGACTGCCCGGCATGCCGCCCGTCCTGGACCCCGAGGACGTGTACGCCGCCGACCGACCGAACAGGCTGTCCCCCGTGGTCGAGGACTTCCCGTCCCGGGTCTACGTCCCCAACACCGAGTCCGACACGGTCACCGTCATCGACCCGAAGACCTACGAGGTCACCGAGACGATCCGGGTGGGCCGGCAGCCGCAGCACGTCGTCCCGTCCTGGGACCTGAAGACGCTGTGGGTCAACAACAACCGCGGCCACACCCTCACCCCGATCGACCCGAGGACCGGCAAGGCGGGCAAGGAGGTCGAGGTCCACGACCCCTACAACCTCTACTTCACACCCAACGGCAGATACGCCGTCGTCATGGCCTCCCTCGACCGCCAACTGGTCTTCCGCGACCCGCACACCATGGAGGTCCGGAAGACCGTCCCGGTCTCCTGCTACGGCGTCAACCACGCCGACTTCTCCCTCGACGGCCGCTACTTCATCGTCTCCTGCGAGTTCAGCGGCGAGCTGCTCAAGGTCGACACGGAGAAGATGGAGGTCGTCGGGCAGCAGCGGCTGCCGTTCCAGGGCGCCATGCCGCAGGACGTGAAGGTCTCGCCCGACGGCAAGAAGTTCTACGTCGCCGACATGATGGCCCACGGCATGTGGGTCCTGGACGGCGACCGGTTCGGCAAGCCCACCCTGATGCCCACCGGCAAGGGCTGCCACGGCCTGTACGTCAGCCGCGACTCGCGCGAGATGTACGTGACCAACCGCGGCGAGGGCACGATCTCCGTCTTCGACTTCACCCAGGACAGGCTGACGAAGAAGTGGCAGCTGCCCGACGGCGGCAGCCCCGACATGGGCGGCGTCTCCGCCGACGGCAAGGTGCTGTGGCTGTCCGGCCGCTACGACGCCGAGGTGTACGCCGTCGACACCCGCACCGGTATCCAGCTCGCCCGCATCCCCGTCGGCAGCGGCCCGCACGGCCTCGCGGTCTACCCGCAGCCCGGCCGCTACTCGCTCGGCCACACCGGCGTCTTCCGGTGAGACGGGACCGGTGACGGCCGCCGGGCGGGGTGCTGGCCGGCGAGACGACCGTCGCCCGGATCGCGGACGCGCACGTGGTCGCGCTGGACGCGCAGATCCGGTCGCTCAAGGTGACCCGTGCGGTGCTGTCGACCGTGGCGAAGCGGGGTTCCGGCACGCAGGAGATGACGCTGCTGAACCGTCTGGCACGGCTGTCGGCGGCCGAGCGGCGGCGCATCGTGGAGGACTTCGTGGACGAGGTGTTCCACGGGCTTGACACCGCGGACCCGGTCATCCGTGAACGCATGCGCAGCACCACCGCCGACCTGCCCGAGGAACCCACCCCCGAGCAGGTCGACGCCTGGCTGGAGCTGGCCGAGATGCTCGCTGATCCGGACTTCCGGGCCCAGATGCGCACGGTGGCCGAGTTCAACGCGGCCGACCACGGTCACGGCACCCCCGCCGGGGCGTCCCTGTGGTTCTCCCGGCGGCTGGTGCAGTGGGGAGCCCGGGCCCGCGAGCGCGGGATCGCCCCCGGATCGCCGGAGGCGGCCGAGGTGCTGGGCGAGCTGCTGGGGGACGCCGACCCGGCCGTGGTGCTGAGCCGGTTGCGGTCGCACGCCACCGACCGGGTCGCCCGGTACCGCGAGTTGCTCGCCCTGGTGAAGGGCACCGGGCCCGAGGCGACGTACCAGGAGGAGTTCGCCTGGGTGGTCGCCGCGCTGGAGGCGCACACGGCCGGTTAATCTGACCTGCGTCAGACCTGCGCCAGCAGGACGTACAGCACGAGATGAGGGGCGGATCGGTGGCGGACATCGAGGAAGCACGCAAGCAGTTCGAGCGGATCGATACGGACGGGGACGGATTCATCACCGCTGCCGAGTTCAAGACCGCCCTGGCCGGGTCGGGTGACTGGAACGTCACCGAGTCGGTCGCCGAGGTCGTCATCAAGACCCGTGACCTCGACGGCGACAAGCGGCTGAGCTTCGACGAGTTCTGGGCCTACCTGAACAAGTAGGCGCCCGGCTCGCCCTGCCGAGCGAAGGGGCCCGGTCCACGCTGCGGACCGGGCCCCTCGCCGCACCCGGAGCCGGAACACCCCCCCCGCCGGTCGACCCGGATCACAGGACTCCCCGGTACACCAGTCAGGAAGGCCCTGGCGGATGCGTCCCCGGAGCGCATGCCGGAGCCGCGGACAGGTCAGGCCTCGCCGGCCCACGTGCGCAGCGCCGCCTTGCTCTCGAAGGCGGCCACGTTCTTGTCGTGCGGGTCCTCGGTGTACTGGTGGAAGCGCCACTTGGCCTTGATGCGGGGCTTGCCCGCGGAGACGTAGTCGGCGATCCACAGACCGTCGCCCGCATAGGACGACGTGTCGACGTTCAGCCAGAAGTGCCGGTTGCAGTAGAGGACCACGCGGTTCTCCGGCCGGAGGTCCTTCAGCTTCCGGATGAACCGGTCCTTCTCGGAGTTGCTCGCGTGTGTTCCCTCGCCGGTCGTCTCCCAGTCGACGGCGAGGATGTCGCCCGGCCGGTCCGGGGCCTTGGCGACGAAGTACTCGGCCTGGGCGGTGAGGTTGCCGGGCCACAGGAAGTGGTAGAAGCCGACGACCAGTCCGGCGTCTCTGGCCCGCTTGGCCTGGGCGGCCAGCTTGGGATTGACGTAGGAGCGGCCTTCGGTCGCCTTGACGAAGACGAAGGAGAGGCCGTCGGTGTCGTAGGAGGAGCTCTGGTAGGCGCTCACGTCGATTCCGCGCAGCATGGGGGTCTCCCTGGAGTGCACGTGGGGGAGGGGGAGTCGGACCACCTTGGCACGTGCCGCGCCGGCCGATACGGAAAGGCCGACTTCGGTCGCGTGCGGGGGGTGGAGGTCCCCCGGGTCCGGGGTGTGGTGATGCCCCCGCTGCGGCGGCCCTACGCCGGGCGCGAGGCGGCTCCCACCCGGCGCTCGTGCACGGAGGGCGGATTCAGGAGGCGGAGGAGGTGACCGGGGAAGCGGGCGCGCCGGTGACGGAGGCGGCCTCACCGGAGTCGAGGGAGAGGATCGAACTGACGTGGTACGAGATGCCGGGTCCCACGGTCACTGCGACGATGTCAGGCATCTCGCCTTTCGGTTTCTCCGTATCGCCATGTGAGTAGCCCTGGCGGGACGGTTCAGCACTCGATGATGTTCACCGCCAGCCCGCCCCGGGCCGTCTCCTTGTACTTCACCGACATGTCCGCGCCGGTGTCCTTCATCGTCTTGATGACCTTGTCCAGGGACACCTTGTGGGACCCGTCGCCGCGCATCGCCATGCGGGCGGCCGTGACGGCCTTGACCGCGGCCATGCCGTTGCGCTCGATGCAGGGGATCTGCACCAGCCCGCCGACCGGGTCGCAGGTCAGGCCGAGGTTGTGCTCCATGCCGATCTCCGCGGCGTTCTCGACCTGCTCGGGCGAGCCGCCGAGGACCTCGGCCAGGGCGCCCGCGGCCATGGAGCAGGCGGAGCCGACCTCGCCCTGGCAGCCGACCTCGGCGCCGGAGATGGACGCGTTCTCCTTGAAGAGCATGCCGATCGCGCCCGCGGCGAGCAGGAAGCGGACCACGCCCTCCTCGTCGGCGCCGGGCACGAAGTTGACGTAGTAGTGCAGGACCGCCGGGATGATGCCGGCGGCGCCGTTCGTGGGGGCGGTGACGACCCGGCCGCCGGCGGCGTTCTCCTCGTTGACCGCCATCGCGTACAGGGTGATCCACTCCATGGCCAGGGCCAGCGGGTCGCCCTCGGAGCGCAGCTTGCGCGCGGTGTTGGCGGCCCGGCGGCGCACCTTGAGGCCGCCCGGCAGGATGCCCTCCTGGGACAGTCCGCGCGCCACGCAGTCCCGCATCACCTGCCAGATCTCCAGCAGGCCCGCGCGGATCTCCTCCTCGGTGCGCCAGGCCCGCTCGTTCTCCAGCATCAGCGCGGAGATGGACAGACCCGTCTCCTCGGTCAGGCGCAGCAGCTCGTCACCGGTGCGGAAGGGGTACTTCAGCACGGTGTCGTCGAGCTTGATGCGGTCCGCGCCGACCGCGTCCTCGTCGACGACGAACCCGCCGCCCACCGAGTAGTACGTCTTCGTCAGCAGCTCCGCGCCCGAGGCGTCGTACGCCCACAGCGTCATGCCGTTCGCGTGGTACGGCAGGGCCTTGCGGCGGTGCAGGACCATGTCGTCGTCGAAGGAGAACGCGATCTCGTGCTCGCCGAGCAGGTTCAGCCGGCCGCCGGACTTGATCGCCTCCACCCGTTCGTCCGCGCTCGACACGTCGACCGTCCGCGGCGAGTCGCCCTCCAGGCCGAGCAGCACCGCCTTGGGCGTGCCGTGGCCGTGCCCGGTCGCGCCGAGCGAGCCGTACAGCTCCGCACGGACCGAGGCGACGGACCTCAGGAGCTCCTCGTTGCGCAGCCGCCGGACGAACAGGCCGGCCGCCCGCATCGGGCCGACGGTGTGGGAGCTGGACGGGCCGATGCCGATCGAGAACAGGTCGAAGACCGAGATGGCCACGGGGGAACTCCTGACTACGGGGGTGGTGCAGAGGGGGGTGGGTGCCGCGCCCGCTCGTGACGGGCGGCGGCACCCGAAAGGTTTCTTCTTTACTTGTTCAGACCCGGGTACAGCGGGTGCCTGTCGGCCAGGGCCTTCACCCGGGCCTTGAGGGCCTCCGCGTCGAAGGACGGCTTCAGCGCCTCGGCGATGACGTCCGCGACCTCCGCGAAGTCCTCGGCCTGGAACCCGCGGGTCGCCAGGGCCGGCGTGCCGATCCGCAGACCGGACGTCACCATCGGCGGCCGCGGGTCGTTCGGGATCGCGTTGCGGTTGACGGTGATGCCGATCTCGTGGAGCCGGTCCTCGGCCTGCTGCCCGTCCAGCTCGGAGTCGCGCAGGTCGACCAGGACCAGGTGCACGTCCGTGCCGCCGGACAGGACGTCCACGCCCACGGCCCGGACGTCGTCCTTGACCAGACGCTCGGCCAGGATGCGGGCACCCTCCAGCGTACGGCGCTGGCGCTCCTTGAAGTCCTCCGAGGCGGCGACCTTGAAGGCGACCGCCTTGGCGGCGATCACATGCTCCAGCGGGCCGCCCTGCTGACCGGGGAAGACAGCGGAGTTGATCTTCTTGGCCAGTTCGGCCGTGGAGAGGATCACACCGCCGCGCGGGCCGCCGAGGGTCTTGTGGGTCGTGGTGGTGACCACGTGCGCGTGCGGCACCGGGTTGGGGTGCAGCCCCGCCGCCACGAGCCCGGCGAAGTGGGCCATGTCGACCATCAGGTACGCGCCGACCTCGTCCGCGATCCGGCGGAACGCGGCGAAGTCCAGCCGGCGCGGGTAGGCCGACCAGCCGGCGACGATCAGCTTCGGCTTGGACTCCTTGGCCAGCCGCTCGACCTCGGCCATGTCCACCCGGCCGTCCTCGCCCACGTGGTAGGCGACGACGTCGTAGAGCTTGCCGGAGAAGTTGATCTTCATGCCGTGGGTCAGGTGCCCGCCGTGCGCGAGGTTCAGACCCATGATGGTGTCGCCCGGCTTGAGCAGCGCGAACATCGCGGCCGCGTTGGCCTGGGCACCGGAGTGCGGCTGCACGTTGGCGTGCTCGGCGCCGAACAGCTCCTTGATGCGGTCGATCGCGATCTGCTCGACCACGTCGACGTGCTCGCAGCCGCCGTAGTAGCGGCGGCCCGGGTAGCCCTCGGCGTACTTGTTGGTGAGGACCGAGCCCTGCGCCTCCATGACCGCGACCGGGGCGAAGTTCTCCGAGGCGATCATCTCGAGCGTGGACTGCTGGCGGTGCAGCTCGGCGTCGACCGCCGCGGCGACGGCCGGGTCGAGCTCGTGCAGGGGTGTGTTCAGGGCGGACATACGACTCCCTCAGCCCGCGGAGAACGCGGTGTACTCGTCGGCGGAGAGCAGGTCGCCCGGCTCGTCCGTCACCCGCACCTTGAACAGCCAGCCGCCCTCGAAGGGGGCCGAGTTCACCAGCGACGGGTCGTTCACGACGTCCTCGTTGACCTCGGTGACCTCACCGGAGACCGGGGAGTACAGGTCGGACACCGACTTGGTCGACTCCAGCTCGCCGCAGGTCTCGCCGGCGGACACGGAGTCACCGACCTCGGGAAGCTGGACGAACACAACATCGCCGAGCGCGTTGGCCGCGTGCTCCGTGATGCCGACCGTCGACACGCCGTCCTCGGCGGCCGACAGCCACTCGTGCTCCTTGCTGTAGCGCAGCTCATTGGGGTTGCTCATGGCCTGGATTCTCCTGTACGCGCGGGAGTGCTGTGGAAGGGGGGACTGCTGGTGAGCTGGGACGACGGGCACGGGGTCGCTGCCGCGGCCCTTCGGCCAGTGTCTACTTCTGGCGCTTGTAGAACGGCAGCGCCACGACCTCGTACGGCTCGTGACTGCCCCGGATGTCCACGCCCACGCCGGCCGTGCCGGGCGCGGCGTGCGCGGCGTCGACGTACGCCATCGCGATCGGCTTGCCGAGGGTGGGGGAGGGGGCGCCGGAGGTGACCTCGCCGATCACCTCGCCGCCGGCGACGACCGTGTACCCGGCGCGCGGGACGCGGCGGCCCTCGGCGACGAGTCCGACCAGGACGCGCGGCGGGTTCTGCTCGGCGCGGGCGGCGGCCTCGCGCAGGGCCTCGCGCCCCACGAAGTCGCCCTCCTTCTCGAACTTCACCACGCGGCCGAGCCCGGCGTCGAAGGGGGTGAGGGAAGTGGTCAGCTCGTGCCCGTACAGCGGCATGCCCGCCTCCAGGCGCAGCGTGTCGCGGCAGGACAGCCCGCACGGGACGAGGCCGACGCCCTCGCCGGCCTTGGTCAGCGCCTGCCACAGCTCGACGGCGTGCTCGGGCTTCACGAACAGCTCGAAGCCGTCCTCGCCGGTGTAGCCGGTGCGGGCGATCAGGGCCGGGACGCCCGCGACCGTGCCGGGCAGCCCGGCGTAGTACTTCAGGCCGTCGAGGTCGGCGTCGGTGAGGGACTTCAGGATCCCGGGCGACTCCGGGCCCTGCACGGCGATCAGCGCGTAGGCGTCCCGGTCGTCGCGCACCTCGGCGTCGAAACCGGCGGCGCGCTCGGTCAGCGCGTCCAGCACCACCTGGGCGTTGGAGGCGTTGGCGACCACCATGTACTCGGTCTCGCCCAGCCGGTAGACGATCAGGTCGTCGAGGATGCCGCCGTCGGCCCGGCAGATCATGGTGTAGCGGGCGCGGCCCGGCTTCACCCCGCCGATGTTGCCCACCAGGGCGAAGTCCAGCAGGGCGGCGGCCTGCGGGCCGGTGACGGTGATCTCGCCCATGTGGGAGAGGTCGAAGAGTCCGGCCTTGGTGCGCACGGCGGTGTGCTCGTCGCGCTCGGAGCCGTAGCGCAGGGGCATGTCCCAGCCGGCGAAGTCGGTCATCGTCGCGCCGAGCGAGCGATGCAGGGCATCGAGCGCGGTGTGACGGAGTTCTCCTGTACTGCTCACAGTCGGTCGTCTCCCAGGGCAATGACGGGCGAGGTCGTTCCTCCCCATCTGTCATCGGAACCTGAGAGGTTCGCCATGACCACTCGGGACACGGCTTGCACCTTGGGTGGGGCCACGCCTCGCGTGCGGAGGAGGTGGCCCGCTTTTCAGATGTGCCTCGCCCGCGCGGTAACGGGGCCTGAGAGATTCAAGGGAGGGACTTGCTCCTTCGGCGCCCCAGCTCTTGCGGTGCTGGGAACTCTCCCGCGCGGATTCAAACGGCCGGTATGCAGTTGGCGCGCACATCATTGCACGCATCCTTCCGGCGCGGCAGGGGGACCTTTCCCAGGGAGTGCACGAGTCCCACGCGCCGGGCACGGCGTCCTGTAGCAGCCCTGTTGCAGGACGAGCACGAAATGGAGAGGCCTGCGGCATTACCTTCTCTTTACACTCGGCGGGGATGGGACTCCGTACCTGGCCCCAGGGGAGGACGATCACGGTGAACAGGACCACCGCGTACGCGACGACGGGCATCGCGCTGCCCGAGCAGCCGGCCGCTCCGGCCCGGGCGGCCGGCGCTCCGGTGCCGGCACCGGCACCGGTCGTCCGCGATCTGCGCGACCGCGCCGGCCGCGGGCCGCGCGCGCTGCTGTTCGGCCCCCGCGACCTCGTCGTGGTCACGGGCCTGCCCGGCAGCGGCAAGTCCACCCTGATGCGGCGCACCGTGCCGGGCCGGCGCATCGACTCCCAGGACACCCGTGACCGCTGGGCCCGCCGCATGCCGCGCGCCCTGCCGTACGCGCTCTACCGGCCGCTCGTCCGTCTCGCCCACTACGCCGGGCTGCGCCGCGCCCTGCGCACGGGCGAGGGCGTCGTGGTGCACGACTGCGGCACCCAGGCCTGGGTCCGCCGCTGGCTCGCCCGCGAAGCCCGCCGCCGCGGCGGCACCCTGCACCTGCTCCTCCTCGACGTCACGCCCGAACAGGCCTTGGCAGGTCAGCGCGACCGCGGCCGCGGTGTCTCGCGCTACGCGTTCCTGCGCCACCGCGCGGCGAGCACCCGCCTGCTGCGGGCGGTGGAGCGCGGTGATCTCCCGGCGGGCTGCGGTTCGGCCGTCCTGGCCGACCGGGACGCGGCGGACAGCCTCCACAGCATCGGCTTCACGGGCGGAACCGCGCCCGCGTCCACGAGCCGGCATCACCCATGCCGCCCGCAGTCCGTCAGCCGTTAGCCTTTTGAGCCACAGCAGTGGTTCCAGGCAGGCGGTAGGCAGATGGACATCCCGGCGGACTTCTCCGCGGACTTCCCGGCGCACACGCAGACCCACCCGCACGGTGGCTGGCCCGGCAACGAGCTGGAGGAGGTGCTCTCGGCCTCCCTCGGCGCCGGACCGGCGGCCGGCGGGCGGATCGTCGAGGTGCTGGGCCGGAGCTTCGTCTGGATCCCGCTGCCCAACGGCGGCGGCCCGCACAGCGGTCCCCTCGACCTGCCCGGCATCGAGATCGACGGCCAGGCGTTCGTACCGGTGTTCAGCTCCGAGGAGCAGTTCCGCCAGGTCGCCGGCTCGCACATGTCGTACACCATCGCGCCCGCGGTGGAGTTCGCCCGCGGCCTGCCCCCGCACGCGGGGATAGCCGTCAACCCGGGCGGTGTGGTCGGCATCCCGCTCCCGCCGCCCGCCGTGGCCGAGCTGTGCCGGGCCGGCCGCACCCCGCTGGACGGCCCCGCGAGCGGCGGCCGGGTCCGCCTCTTCGAGCCTGACTGGCAGGACGACCCGCTGGACTTCCTGGCCGCCGCCTCCGCCGAGTTCGAGGCGACCGGCGTCGTCGTCACCGCCCGCCGCTGCCTCGCCGCGATCGAGACCGCCGACCCGGTGATGTTCGTCGGCGTCGAACTCTCCCAGTGGGAGGGCGACCTGCGCGTCCTCCCCCTGGACGCCCTCACCCGTGCCGTCACCACGGCCCCGGCCCCCTGGCCGGTGAACCTGGTGCTCCTCGACGTGACGGAGGACCCGGTGGGCAACTGGATGCGGGAGAGGGTCCGGCCCTTCTACCAGCGGTAGGCAATCGCCTCCGGGGCGCGGGGCTGTGACATCGTGCGGCTCCGCCGCGTGGGCGCGGTCAACCGCACACGACCCGCCCCCGCCCGACGGCATAATCCCCCGGCTCCCCTGCGGGCTTAAGCTAGGGCACCGTCGAGGCGTTGTACGAAGGGGCGGTAAAGGTGAGCGCGAGCGGCACGGCTGCGGCCGGACAGGTCGAGCACATGCTGCGCCAGGTCACGCCCGGGCGCTACGACGCCTACGAGGCACTCCTGCGCGCGCTCGCGACCCCGCACACCGGCCAGATCTGGATGCTCCTGTGGCAGGGTCAGGCCGGCTCGCCCGACGCCCAGTACGGGAACATGGACGTCGACGGCCACGGCTACGCGCCCTGCGTGACCTCCGCCCAGGAGCTCTCCGCCAGCGGCTGGAACCGCTCGTACGAGGTGATCGACGGACTCGACGTCGCCCGTGCCCTCTACCCCGACCACTACGGCCTCTGGCTCAACCCGCACGCCCCGGGCGGCGGGGTCGGCATCCCCTGGCTCGACCTGCGCCGGATCGCCACGGGCCTGGACCGTCAGCCCGCCGGACCCCTGCGCCTGTCCGAACCGGCCATCGAGATCCCGCAGTTCTACGCCCTGCTCGCGCAGAACGCCCACCGCACCCCGGCCGTCCGCTCGCTGCGCCGCGCCTGGGTGCAGCCCGCGCTGGGAGCGCCGTATCTCGCCATCGGACTGGACGTGTACGACACCTCGCCGCAGGCCGTGGACTCGGTGCGCGCGATGATGCAGCAGTCTCTCGGAGCCGTACCGGACGGGCTGCCCGTGTCGACCGTCGCCATGTCCGACGAGCACGACCCGGTCGCCATGTGGCTGCGCGCGAAGGCCCGCCCGTTCTACGACCGCGAGGCCCATGCCACCGCCCCGGTCCAGGCGCCCGCCTCCGGCTACGGCTACCCTCCGGCCCAGGGCCGGTACTGACCGGCTGGAAGTCGCCCCCGGCGGCCTCCTCCGCACCCTCCCCGTAACGCGACGATTGCTCACCTCTTCGCGCGTAGATGCGGGTGAAAAGTTAGAGCTTGTCCTAAAATGCCCTTGTCCTGGGGTGTCCGACCCCTGTTACCCGTTGTCCGGATAACGGAACCCCGCAGACAGCATCACGTTTACGCATCCTTTCACCGCCAAGTCTGGCAACAGATCGCCAAAGCGTTGAAGACTCCCCGCAAGACACGGGCCGGGTCGGTCTCGTGTACGAGACAAACAAAACCGCTACAGCGGCACCAGGGGCTCGGCGACCGCCGGCCCGAGAGGGGTCAATCGCACCGTGACCGCACCGATCGAGACCACCGGGGCGGAAGCCGGAGCACAGCCCGAGGCCGTGCTCTCCGGGGTCAAGAAGAGCCAGATCGAAGGGCGCTCGCTCACCCAGATCGCCTGGATGCGCTTCAAGCGGGACAAGGTGGCGATGGCGGGAGGCGTCGTCGTCATCCTGCTCACGCTGATGGCGGTGTTCTCCAAGCCGATCCAGTGGATCTTCAACCTCGATCCCAACAAGTTCAACCAGGACCTCATCGACCCCGCGCTGCTCGCCCCCAAGGGCGGCTGGGGAGGCATGAGCTGGGACCACCCGCTGGGCGTGGACCCCCAGTACGGCCGTGACATGCTCGCCCGCATCATCGACGGCTCCTGGGTCTCCCTTCTGGTCGCGGGCGGCGCCACGCTGCTGTCCGTGTGCCTCGGCACCGTGCTCGGTGTCGTCGCCGGGTACTACGGCGGCTGGATCGACAGTGTGATCAGCAGGCTGATGGACACCTTCCTGGCCTTCCCGCTCCTGCTGTTCGCCATCTCGATCTCCGCCTCCGTGCAGGACGGGTTCTTCGGCCTCGAAGGCCTGTCGCTGCGCATCTGCGTGCTGATCTTCGTGATCGGCTTCTTCAGCTGGCCGTACATCGGCCGCATCGTGCGCGCCCAGACGATGACCCTGCGCAAGCGGGAGTTCATCGAGGCGTCCACGAGCCTCGGGGCACGCGGCCCGTACGTCCTGTTCCGGGAGCTCCTCCCGAACCTCGTCGCACCGATCCTCGTCTACGCGACGCTGATCATTCCGACGAACATCCTGTTCGAGGCCGCGCTGAGCTTCCTCGGCGTCGGTATCGCTCCGCCGCAGGCTTCCTGGGGCGGCATGCTCAGCAACGCTGTGGATCTCTACACGGCTGATCCGCAGTACATGTTCGTGCCCGGACTGGCGATCTTCATCACCGTCCTGGCCTTCAACCTGCTGGGTGACGGGCTGCGTGACGCCCTCGACCCTCGCAGCAAGTGATCCATCGAATGAGGGGGCTTCCTCAGGTGAAGACGAGAAGGGTGACCGCCGGCGTTGCGTCGGTCCTGGCACTGTCGCTGGGTGCCGCCGCGTGCGGCGGAGGCGACGACAACGACGGGGGAGGCAACGGCAAGAAGGACGCCGCGCTGAACTCGATCGTCAACGCGTCCGACAAGAAGGGAGGAACGGTCACGTACGAGCACTCGGACGTCCCGGACTCCCTCGACCCGGGCAACACGTACTACGGCTGGGTCCAGAACTTCTCCCGCCTCTACGGCCGGACGCTCACCACGTTCAAGCCGGCGGCGGGCAAGGCCGGCCTGGAGGTCGTGCCGGACCTCGCGGAGGGGCTCGGCAAGTCCAGCCCGGACGCCAAGACCTGGACGTACAAGCTGCGTGCCGGTGTGAAGTTCCAGGACGGCACCCCGGTGACGTCCAAGGACGTGAAGTACGCCATCGAGCGCTCCAACTTCGCGCCCGAGGCGCTGTCCAACGGCCCGACGTACTTCAAGTCGTACCTGGAGGGCGGCGACAAGTACAAGGGCCCCTACAAGGACAAGTCCGCCGAGGGCATCAAGTCCATCGAGACGCCGGACGACCGGACGATCGTCTTCAAGCTGAAGCAGCCGTTCGCCGACTTCGACTACCTGGCGACCTTCTCGCAGACGGCCCCCGTGCCGCAGGCGAAGGACACCGGTGCCAAGTACGTCCAGGCGATCCAGTCCACCGGCCCGTACCAGTTCCAGTCCTACGAGGAGGGCCGCGGCGCCACCCTCGTGCGCAACAAGCAGTGGGACGCCAAGACGGACCCGATCCGCAAGGCCCTGCCGGACAAGATCACGATCAAGTTCAAGGTCAACCCCGTCACGGTCGACAACAACCTGCTGTCCGACAAGATCACGGCTGACGCGGCCGGCACCGGTGTGCAGCCGCAGACCCAGCCGAAGGTGCTGCGCGGCAAGTACGCCAACCAGACCGACAGCTCCTACGCGGGCGCCACGCAGTACATCGCGCTCAACGTGAACGTGAAGCCGTTCGACAACGCCGACTGCCGCAAGGCCGTGCAGTGGGGCCTCGACAAGCAGTCGGTGCTCGACGCCATGGGCGGTTCCCCGAAGGGCGACGTGGCGACCACGCTGCTGCCGCCGTCGGTGAACGGCTACACCAAGTTCGACACCTACGCGACCGACGGTCACAAGGGTGACGTGGCCAAGGCCAAGGAAGCCCTGAAGGCGTGCGGCAAGCCGAACGGCTTCAACACGATCCTGACGGCGCGCTCCGACCGCCCCGCCGAGGTTGCCGCGGCGACCGCCATCCAGGCGTCGCTGAAGAAGATCGGCATCAACATCGAGATCAAGCAGTTCCCCTCCGGCAAGTACTTCTCGAACTTCGCCGGTGTCCCGAGCTACGTCCACGACAACAAGCTCGGCATGCTCTCGATGGCGTGGGGCGCCGACTGGCCGACCGGCTACGGCTTCCTCGACCAGATCGTCAACGGTGCCGCCATCAAGCCCTCCGGCGGCAACAACCTGATGGAGCTGGACGACCCGAAGATCAACAAGGCCCTGACGGACGCGATCGCCAACACCGACGACGCGGCCCGCACCAAGGCCTGGGGTGAGATCGACAAGATGGTGCTCGACAACGCCTCGGTCGTCCCGCTGGTCTACCGCAAGAACCTGCTGCTCCGGCCGACGTCCGCGCAGAACGTCACCGTCACGCAGGCCTACCTCGGCATGTACGACTACCTGCTGATGAGCTCCTCGAAGTAATTCAGCAGGCCGGATCCTTTCGAAAGGCAGGTGAAGGCACCGGGTGGCCGCGGCGGACGATCCCGCCGCGGCCACCCGGGGCCGTACAGCTGTGGCTGCGTACATCCTCCGACGCGTCATGGGCGCAGTGCTGTTGCTGCTGGTGGTCAGCGCAGTCACCTTCGCCATCTTCTTCCTGGTCCCCCGCCTCGGGGGGCAGACGGCCGACCAGTTGGCCACCCAGTACGTCGGCAAGGACGCGAACCCCGCATCCGTCGCCGCGATCAAGCAGAACCTGGGTCTGGACCAGCCGGTCTACGTCCAGTACTGGGAGTTCATCAAGGGCCTCGTGGTGGGCGCCGACTACAAGTTCGGCCCCGACGCGACGCACTGCAGCGCACCCTGCTTCGGGTACTCCTTCAAGAGCCACATCGAGGTGTGGCCGCAGTTGCAGCAGCGGATCCCGGTCTCCTTCTCGCTGGCCGTCGGTGCGGCGGTGATCTGGCTGATCACCGGTGTCACGACCGGTGTCATCTCGGCCCTGCGCAAGGGCAAGCCGATCGACCGTTTCGCCATGTTCATCGCGCTCGCCGGCGTCTCGCTCCCGATCTTCTTCACCGGCCAGATCCTGCTGGCGCTGTTCGTCTACGAGATCCCCATCTGGGAGAGCATCGACTACGTCCCGTTCACGGACAACCCGGCCGAATGGGCCTGGCACCTGATGCTGCCCTGGATCAGCCTCGCGTTCCTCTTCTCCGCCCTCTACGCCCGGCTCACCCGGGCGGGCATGCTGGAGACGATGAGCGAGGACTACATCAGAACGGCCAGGGCCAAGGGTCTGAAGGAGACCACGGTCGTGGCCAAGCACGGCCTGCGCTCCGCGCTCACCCCGATCGTCACCATCTTCGGCATGGACTTCGGCACCCTGGTCGGCACCGCGGTGCTCACCGAGACCGTGTTCTCCCTCCAGGGCATCGGCGCCTACTCGGTCCAGGCCATCAAGGACAACGACCTGCCCATCGTGATGGGCGTGACCCTGGTCGCCGCGTTCTTCATCGTCTTCTGCAATCTGATCGTCGACCTGGTGTACGCCGCCATCGACCCCCGGGTGAGGTACTCGTGAGCAAGCTCGACAAAGCCGCGCTCGGCGAACCGGACACCACCGCCCCGTCCGTACCGGACGACGTGTTCCTGTCCGTCCGTGATCTGCGCATCCACTTCGACACCGACGACGGCCTGGTCAAGTCCGTCGACGGCGTCAGCTTCGACGTGCGCAAGGGCAAGACCCTGGGCATCGTGGGCGAGTCCGGCTCCGGCAAGTCGGTCACCTCGCTCGGCGTGATGGGCCTGCACCGCTCGGCGCGCGCCAAGGTCTCCGGCGAGGTCTGGCTGGACGGCCAGGAGCTCATCGCGGCCGACCCCGACGACGTACGGCGGCTGCGGGGCCGGAAGATGGCCATGATCTTCCAGGATCCGCTGTCGGCGATGCACCCCTACTACTCGGTGGGGCACCAGATCGTCGAGGCGTACCGGGTCCACCACGACGTCAGCAAGAAGGTCGCCAGGCAGCGGGCGATCGAGATGCTCGACCGGGTCGGCATCCCCGAGCCCGGCAAGCGTGTCGACGGCTACCCGCACGAGTTCTCCGGCGGTATGCGCCAGCGCGCCATGATCGCCATGTCGCTGGTGAACAACCCCGAGCTGCTCATCGCGGACGAGCCGACCACCGCCCTGGACGTCACCGTGCAGGCGCAGATCCTCGACCTGATCCGGGACCTGCAGAAGGAGTTCGGCTCCGCGGTCATCATGATCACCCACGATCTGGGTGTGGTCGCCGAGATGGCCGACGATCTGCTGGTCATGTACGGCGGCCGGTGCGTGGAGCGCGGCCCCGCCGAGGACGTGTTCTCCGAGCCCCGGCATCCCTACACCTGGGGCCTGCTCGGCTCGATGCCGCGTCTGGACCGCGAGGAGACCGACCGGCTCATCCCGATCAAGGGCGCGCCGCCCTCCCTCATCAACCTCCCGTCCGGCTGCGCCTTCCACCCGCGCTGCCCGTACGCGGACATCCCGAAGGACAACGTCACCCGCACGGTCCGCCCCGAGCTGACCGAGGTCGGCGGCTCGCACTGGGCCGCCTGCCACATGACGCAGGAGCAGCGGGAGCGTATCTGGACCGAAGAGATTGCGCCGAAGCTGTGAGCGACGACAAAACGGTGAGCACACCGGACACCAGCGGGAGCACCCTCACCCAGGGCACCACCGCCGACGGCGAGGTCCTGCTGAAGGTGACCGGCCTTCAGAAGCACTTCCCGATCCGCAAGGGCCTGCTCCAGCGGCAGACCGGCGCGGTGCGTGCCGTCGACGGCATCGACTTCGAGGTGCGCAAGGGCGAGACGCTCGGCGTCGTCGGTGAGTCGGGCTGCGGCAAGTCCACCATGGGCCGGCTGATCACCCGGCTGCTCGAACCGACCGGCGGTTCGGTCCAGTTCGAGGGCAAGGACATCACGCACCTGAAGACCGGCGAGCTGCGCCCCATGCGCCGCGACGTGCAGATGATCTTCCAGGACCCGTACTCCTCGCTGAACCCCCGCCACACGATCGGCACGATCGTCAGCGCCCCCTTCCGGCTCCAGGGCGTCGAGCCCGAGGGCGGGGTGAAGAAGGAGGTCCAGCGGCTGCTGTCGGTGGTCGGCCTCAACCCCGAGCACTACAACCGCTACCCGCACGAGTTCTCCGGCGGTCAGCGCCAGCGCATCGGCATCGCCCGCGCGCTCGCGCTCAACCCCAAGCTGGTCGTGGCGGACGAGCCGGTCTCCGCGCTGGACGTGTCGATCCAGGCACAGGTGGTGAACCTGCTGGACGACCTCCAGCAGGAGCTGGGCCTGACGTATGTGATCATCGCGCACGACCTGTCGGTCGTCCGGCACGTCTCGGACCGGATCGCGGTCATGTACCTCGGCAAGATCGTGGAGCTGGCCGAGCGCGACCAGCTGTACACGTCGCCGATGCACCCGTACTCCAAGGCCCTGCTGTCGGCCGTGCCGATCCCGGACCCCAAGCGCCGGGGCGTCAAGAGCGAGCGCATCCTGCTCAAGGGCGACGTGCCCTCGCCGATCGCCCCGCCGAGCGGTTGCCGTTTCCACACCCGCTGCTGGAAGGCGACGGAGATCTGCAAGACGACCGAGCCGCCGCTCAAGGAGCTGCGGGCCGGGCAGCAGGTCGCCTGCCACCACCCGGAGAACTTCGAGGACCAGCAGCCGCAGGACACCAAGCTGCTGTCCTCGGCGCACGAGGTGGCCGCCGAGAACGGCGTGGAGAAGTCCACGGGCGGCGACGCCGCGACCGCCGGGAAGTGAGTCACCCCGAGCCCCCGCCCTCGTACATCGGGGCGGGGGCTCACCCGTGGGTGAAAATGTGCGGGTGCTCCTGCAACTCTTCAGCCCGTCCGTCCAGCACACGCTCGACCTGATCGGCATCTTCGTCTTCGCGATCTCCGGCGCCCTGCTGGCCGTGCGCAAGAACTTCGACGTGTTCGGCATGGCCGTGCTCGCCGAGGTCACCGCGCTGGGCGGGGGGCTGTTCCGCGACCTGGTCATCGGGGCCGTGCCGCCGGCCGCGTTCACGGACCTGGGGTACTTCCTCACCCCGCTGCTCGCCACCCTGCTCGTCTTCTTCCTGCACCCGCAGGTGGAGCGCATCCAGGTCGCGGTGAACGTCTTCGACGCGGCCGGCCTCGGCCTGTTCTGCGTCGCCGGCACGACCAAGGCCTACGAGTACGGGCTCGGCCTGACCGCCTCGGCCGGGCTCGGCCTGACCACCGCCGTGGGCGGCGGTGTGCTGCGGGACGTGCTCGCCAACGAGGTGCCCTCGCTGCTGCGCTGGGACCGCGACCTGTACGCGGTCCCGGCGATCGTCGGCTCCGCCCTGGCCGCCCTGTGCATCCGCTACGACGCCCTGAACCCGCTCACCAGCTCCCTCGCGGTGATCACCGCCTTCGTACTGCGGCTGCTCGCGATGCGGTACCACTGGCGAGCTCCACGGGCCTGGCACCGGCGGTCGACGGTGAGCGAGGAGGAGCAGCCCGTCCTGCCGTGAGGGGCCCGACGCCCGTCTCCTGGGTCAGCCACCGGAACGCCGGGACCACCTGCGGCCGCCGCAGCGCCATGGTGTGGCCGCCCGCGCTCTTCGGGACGGAGACGACGTGCACGGTCGTCGGCGCCTCGGCGGTCTGCTCCAGGGCCACGGCGTCCTCGTAGCCGTCGTGCGGCCGGCCCGAGAGGTACAACGGGATCCGCGGCGGCTCGGGCGACCTGCACCCTGCGGCGGCCGAGGCCGGAGGCGCAAAGCTACCGCTTAGTAGTTAGTTCTTGTACTGTTCAGTCATGCCAGAAGCAGCCACCGCCCCGGCCGCCCGGGCCTCGATCGGCGACAGCGAGTTCGACCGCGACACCGCGCTCACCCGCCGCGCGCCCGGCGTCTACGACATCGACCTCTCCGCCGGCTGGACGATCATCAGCGCCGTCAACGGCGGCTATCTGCTGGCCGTCCTCGGCCGAGCCCTCGCGGACGCCCTGCCGCACGCCGACCCCTTCACGATCTCGGCGCACTACCTGACCGCGTCCCAGCCCGGCCCGGCGGTCGTCCGCACGGACGTCGTCCGCACCGGCCGCACCCTGTCGACCGGCCAGGCCTCCCTCTTCCAGTACGACGACGAGGGCCGCGAGGTGGAACGCATCCGCGTCCTCGCCTCCTACGGCGACCTGGACGCCCTGCCCGACGACGTCCGCACCTCGGCCCGGCCGCCCGCGATCCCGCCGATGGAGCACTGCTTCGGCCCGGAGGACGGGCCCACCCCCGTCGACGGCAGCTCGGCGATCACCGAGCGCCTGATGCTCAAGCTCGACCCGTCCACCCTCGGCTGGGCCCTCGGGCAGCCCTCCGGCAAGGGCGAGATGCGAGCCTGGTTCGGGCTCAAGGACGGGCGCGATCCCGACCCGCTCTCCCTGCTGCTCGCGGTCGACGCCCTGCCGCCCACCGCGTTCGAGCTCGGTGTGAAGGGCTGGGTGCCGACCGTCGAGCTGACCGTGCACGTCCGCTGCCGCCCGGCGCCGGGCCCGCTGCGGGTGTCGATCGCCACACGCAATCTCGCCGGCGGCTTCCTGGAGGAGGACGCCGAAGTGTGGGACAGCGCGGACCGGCTGGTCGCACAGTCCAGGCAGCTGGCGCGGGTCCGACTGGCCTGAACCCCGCCCGCTGACAAGCGGTTCGCGGGGCGGCCCCGACGGGGATCCGGGCGGCACTGGATTGCGCACAGGCGGCGCAGGCAGGCCGGCCCGGGCCCACCCCGGGGCATGGTGAGGGCGGCGTGTCCCGGGAACGGGCGCGCCGCCCCTGTGTGTTGCCGGGGGGTCAATCCAGCCAATGACGGCGCCCGAGCCCGATCAGCCGCATCTGGCGGGTCGCCAGCTCTGTGACGTGCCCGGTGCGGGCCGGGCGCTCCTCCTCCGGCCCCTCCAGGGCCTCCAGGAACAGCGACGCCGTGCTCAGCATCTGGTCGACGTAGAGATGGGCGAGCATCAGCAGGTCGCCCCCGCTCCAGCCCGCGGACACCGGGTCCTTGGCCAGCTCGTCCTTGACCTCCTGGGCGAACCGGGCCAGTTGCTCCCGTATCGCCTCCCGAACCGGCTGAACTCCGCCATGTCGTTCACGGGCGATGAAACGGACATGGGCGGGGTACCCGTCGACGTGACGGGCGATCAACTCGATGGTGCGCGCGATGCGTTCCTCGTGGTCGCCCGTCGTGGACACCGTCGTCCGGATCATCGGGTGCAGGCTGCCCAGCGCCTCCTCGACCAGGGCCACGCCCAGGTCCGCCGTGGAGCGGAAGTGGCGGTAGAAGGCGGTCGGGGCGACACCGACGGCGCGGGTGACCTCGCGCAGTCCCAGGCTGCTCAGGCTCTGCTCCTCCAGTAGCCCGAGGGCGGCGTCGAGGAGTGCCTGCCGGGTCTTCTGCTTCTGGGCCTGACGGATGCCGAGGGTGTGACTCATACCATGCAGTTAACAACTGTTCTCTGGAATTGGGAAGTCATGGGAGGCGTTAGACTGGGAAGTCAGTGAACAACTGTAACCACAATCGTTCACCGAAACCCTGGGGGTTGTTCCCGTGCTGTTCATCGTCGCCGCACTTCTGCTGCTGGGCGTCGTCCTGGGCACCGTGGCCCACGCACCGCTCACCTTCTCCGTCGCTGTCGGTGCCGTCATCGCCGTCTGGCTCGGCATCTTCGCGCTCCGCGAGCGCGGCCGCCGTCGCCACACCCAGGCCCACTGACCCCGACCACCCCTGTCCCGATCCGACCTCAGGAGTCGATCACCATGCAGCTCACCGCTCCGGCCTCGCGCCGCACCGGTATCCGTGACACCGACGGCATGGCCGTCGCGTCCTTCATCCTCGGCCTCCTCGGCCTGCTCGTGCTCAACCTCTTCCTCGGCCCGATCGCCATCGTGCTGGCGAGCGTCGCCCTGTGGCGCGGTACCGAACGCCGCGGCCGCGCACTGCTGGGCCTGGGCCTGGGTGTCGCCGACCTGGTCGTCCTCGCGGCCTTCATGCAGTTCGACAGCACGATCTCCTGGAGCTTCTGAGCCGCCGTCGGACAGCCGTCCGCCGGTACGCCGCGGCCGGGCCCTAGGACGACGGGCCGTCGCCGCGCCGGAGAGCGGTCCACGTTCGGCCTGCCCAGCTCTGAGGCCGGTCGAAAGAGAGCCGTAGAATCGGGCTCACCATGGCTTACCTCGACCACGCCGCGACCACCCCGATGCTCCCGGAGGCGGTTGAGGCGTTCACCGCCCAGCTGGGTGCCACCGGCAACGCGTCCTCCCTCCACGCATCCGGCAGGCAGGCCCGCCGCACCGTCGAGGAGGCCCGCGAGACCCTCGCCGAGGCCCTCGGCGCCCGCCCCAGCGAGGTCGTCTTCACCTCGGGCGGCACGGAGGCCGACAACCTCGCCGTCAAGGGCCTGTACTGGTCACGCCGCGACGCCGACCCGGCCCGCACCCGCGTCCTTGCCAGCCCCGTCGAGCACCACGCGGTCCTCGACGCCGTGCACTGGCTCGGCGAACACGAGGGCGCCACCGTCGAGTACCTGCCGGTCGACCCTCACGGCCGGGTCCATCCGGACGCGCTGCGCGAGGCGATCGCCCGCAACCCCGACGACGTGGCCCTCGCCACCGTCATGTGGGCGAACAACGAGATCGGGACCATCCTCCCCGTCCGTGAACTCGCCGACGCGGCAGCCGAGTTCGGAGTCCCGCTGCACGCGGACGCCGTCCAGGCCTTCGGCCAGATCCCCGTCGACTTCGGCGCCTCCGGCCTCGCCGCGATGACGGTCTCGGGCCACAAGATCGGCGGCCCCTACGGCATCGGCGCGCTGATCCTGGGCCGTGAGCACACCCCCGTCCCCGTACTGCACGGCGGCGGCCAGGAGCGGCACGTGCGCTCCGGCACCCTCGACGTGCCCGCCATCGCCTCCTTCGCCGTCGCCGGACGGCTGGCCGCCGAGCAACGCGCGTGGTTCGCCGCGGAGATCGGCGCCCTGCGCGACGCCCTCGTCACCGCCGTCCGCTCGGCCGTGCCGGACGCGATCCTCGGCGGTGACCCGGACCCGGCCGGACGCCTCCCGGCCAACGCGCACTTCACCTTCCCCGGCTGCGAGGGCGACTCCCTGCTGCTCCTGCTCGACGCCCAGGGCATCGAGTGCTCGACCGGCTCCGCCTGCACCGCCGGCGTCGCCCAGCCGAGCCACGTCCTCCTCGCCACCGGCACCGACCCCGACCTGGCGCGCGGCACCCTGCGCTTCTCCCTCGGCCACACCTCCACCGAGGCCGACGTCGAGGCCCTGGCCAAGGCCATCGGCCCGGCGGTGGAACGGGCGCGGGCGGCGGGACTGACGTAAGAACCCCTCGCCGGCGTACCCCGGAGCTCAGGCCGGGCCCGTACGCGCCCGGCGTATCAGGCGCAGGTACTTGTCCCACTCCCAGTGCCGCCCCGGGTCCGTGTGGTCGGTGCCCGGGACCTCCACGTGACCGACGATGTGCTCGCGGTCCACGGGTATGTCGTAGCGGGCGCAGATCCGGGCCGTGAGACGCGCCGAGGCCTCGTACATCTCGTCCGTGAAGTCCTGCGGGCGGTCCACGAAGCCCTCGTGCTCGATGCCGACGCTGCGTTCGTTGTAGTCGCGGTTGCCCGCGTGGTACGCAACGTCCAGCTCGCGGATCATCTGGGCCACGTGCCCGTCCTGCCCGACGATGTAGTGCGCCGCCGCCCGGTGGCCCGGGTCCTGGAAGGCCTTCACCGCGCTGTCGAAGCTTCCCTGGGTGACATGGACCACGACCATGTCGATGCCGTAGTCGTCGGGGCGGTCCGCACGGCGCCAGTTCGCCTCCGAGGCCGCCACCCAGCGCGCGCCCGCGTAGTCGACCTCGCCCTCCTTGCGCGGCTTCTCCACGCCCGGAGTGCGCCACCACAGACGCGCCAGCTCGTCCCGGGCGAGCAGGGCGGTGCCCGCCGCGGCCGCCGTGCCGCCGATCAGCAGCGCGCGGCGGCCGACCTTGCGGTCACCGTCCTTCGAAGCCTTCCCCTGTCCCATGTGATCGACAACGGATACCCGGCGGCCCCGGTTCCCGCGCCCCGTACCCTGGAAGGGTTATGACTGAGACCCCGCAGCGCCCCCGCCCCCTCCGCGTCCTGGCCGCCATGTCCGGCGGAGTCGACTCCGCCGTCGCCGCCGCCCGCGCGGCCGAAGCGGGCCACGACGTGACCGGCGTCCACCTCGCGCTCTCCGCCAACCCCCAATCCTTCCGGACCGGCGCGCGGGGCTGCTGCACCATCGAGGACTCGCGTGACGCCCGCCGCGCCGCGGATGTCATCGGCATCCCGTTCTACGTGTGGGACCTCGCGGACCGCTTCCGCGAGGACGTCGTCGAGGACTTCGTCGCCGAGTACGAGGCCGGCCGCACCCCCAACCCCTGCCTGCGCTGCAACGAGAAGATCAAGTTCGCCGCGCTCCTCGACAAGGCGCTCGCGCTCGGCTTCGACGCCGTCTGCACGGGCCACTACGCCCAGGTGATCGTCCGCGAGGACGGCACCCGCGAGCTGCACCGCGCCTCCGACATGGCCAAGGACCAGTCGTACGTCCTCGGCGTGCTCGACGACCGGCAGCTCGCCCACGCGATGTTCCCGCTCGGCGACACCGTCACCACCAAGGACGAGATCCGCGCGGAGGCCGAGCGCAGGGGCCTGGCCGTGGCCAAGAAGCCCGACTCGCACGACATCTGCTTCATCGCCGACGGCGACACCCAGGGCTTCCTCGCGAACCGGCTCGGCCGCTCCGAGGGCGACATCGTCGACGAGTCCGGCACCAAGATCGGCACGCACGAGGGGGCGTACGGTTTCACGATCGGCCAGCGCAAGGGACTGCGCATCGGCACCCCCGCCCCCGACGGCAAGCCGCGCTACGTCCTCGACATCTCGCCCGTGGACAACACGGTGACCGTCGGCCCGGCGGCCGCCCTGGACGTCAGCGCCCTCACAGCCGTCAAGCCCCGCTGGTGCGGCGCGGCCCCCGTCGGCCCCGGCACCTACACGGCCCAGCTGCGCGCCCACGGCGGGGAGACCGAGGTGAGCGCCGAGGTCGTCGACGGCTCCCTGGAGGTCACCTTCACCGAGCCCGTCCGCGGCGTCGCCCCCGGCCAGGCGATCGTCCTGTACGACGGCACGCGCGTGGTGGGCTCGGCGACGATCGCGTCGACGGTCCGGGTGACGGCGGGCGTGGCCTGATCCTGCTGGGGATCCGGGGGGCGGGCTCCACGCGCGCGTGGTCCCGCGCCCCGCGACTCACCCCCGCCCGAAGAACTCCATGAGCACGGGCGCCAGCACATTCGGCTCGACCATGTGCGTCTGCCCCTGGAGTGTGCGGTACGCGCCCTGGGGGACCGATTCCGCGATCGCCCGGGCCGCCTCGCGCAGCCACTCGGGGCTCGCGTCGCCCGCCACCGCCAGGACGGGAACGCCGACCGAGCCCAGCCGGGAGCGGGGGACGCGGCCGTCGCGCATGACGGCGTCGTCGTAGGCGAGGCTCGGGGCCATCGCCTCCATGCCCGCCCACATGGGGGACTGGCGGGCGCCCTGGATCACTCCCTCGGCCAGGCCCGTCAGCCGCAGGAACAGCTCGACGGCGTCCCCGCGCCGCCCCTCACCGAGCGCCTCCGCCAGCCGCCCGGTGTACTGCGCACGCTCCTTGGCGCCCTCCTCCGACATCGCGAACGGCGTCTCGTAGACGGCCACCCGCCGCACCGGCAGCCCGCTCGCCGCCGCCTCGAGCGCCAGGGCCCCGCCGGAGGAGGTGCCGTACAGGAGCGCCTCGCCGCCCACCGCCTCGATCACCGCGGCCAGGTCCTCGACCTCACGCTCCACGGCGTACGGCGCGGTGTCACCGCTGGCGCCGCGGCCCCGGCGGTCGTACACCACGGCCTGGAAACGCTCCGAGAGCGACACGGCCAGCGGCGCCAGCGTGCCGCCCGTCGACATCGCGCCGCTCACCAGGACGACCGCGGGGCCGCGTCCGGTGCTCTCGTAGGCGATGCGGGTGCCGTCACGCGAAAGGGTCTTCTTGTCCATGCTCATGCAGACTGCCGCACGGCGCGGTGTTCATCGATGAGGCGGGCGGCGCGTCCGCCGATCAGAACACTTCCACCTCGTAGAAGCACAGGTGGTCCCTGATCTCGGCGACGTCCGGCTTGGGATCCGGATACGCCCAGACGAGGTCCGCCGCGTCCGGCCGCGACCAGTAGGAGGCGGTGCCCTTGAACGGGCAGTACGTCTGTGTGCCGGACGGCGTCAGCAGGTCCGTGCGCACGTCCTCGGGCGGGATGTAGTAGCGCTCGGGACAGCCCGTCTCACGCAGGACCAGCGACCGGTCGCTGTCCGCCAGCACCTGACCGCCGTGCACCACGCGCACGCGCCTGCCGCTCCGCTCGATGGTGATGCGATGCCCTGTCGTCACGATCGCCCCTCCTCGGGTAGCCGACTCCTCCGCTACAGCGCAGGCTGAAGCGGAGTTCTTCCCTCGCGCCAGGAGGCTCCCATGCGCGCCACGGAACCGGCCGGAGACCGCTCCCGCCTGCTCCACCAGGTCCGGTACGCCCTGCGGCACCCGGACCGGGTGCCCGCGCACGCCCGGCGCACGCTGCGGGACGCCTGGCTGCGGCTGCGCCACCCCGACCACATCGCCTACTACCGGGCCGTGATGGCCTCGGACGCGGCCCGCAGCACCGAGGCGGCGGTCGGCCACAACCCCTCGCGCGAACAGTGGGAACGCATCGGCCGCATGCAGTTCGACTACCTGGTGTGCCACGGTCTGCTGCCGCACCACCGCATGCTGGAGATCGGCTGCGGCAACCTGCGCGCCGGACGGCTGTTCATCGACCACCTCGACACCGGGCACTACTACGGCATCGACATCTCGCCGCACATCCTGCTCGCCGCGCAGGACACCCTCGTGGCCGAGAAGCTCCAGCCCAAACTGCCCTACCTGGCGCTCGCCGACGACCTCACCTTCGCCTTCCTGCCGGACGCGCACTTCGACGTCGTGCACGCGCACAGCGTCTTCTCGCACTCGCCGCTGCACGTCATCGAGGAGTGCTTCGCCCACGTCGGCCGGATCCTCGCGCCGGGCGGCTTCTTCGACTTCACCTTCGACCGGACCGAGGGGGAGGAGCACCAGGTCCTGCACGAGGACTTCTACTACCGGACGCGGACCCTCACCGACCTCGCCGCGCGGCACGGCCTGGACGCCCGCTTCATGGACGACTGGGAGCGCCTGCCGCACCGGCAGTCGAAGATGCGGGTCACTGCGACGGTGGACCGGGCCCGTACGGTGGGCTCATGAACATCTGCGTCTTCCTGTCCGCCGCCGACCTCGACGAGCGCTACACCCGCCCCGCGCGGGAGTTCGCCGAACTGCTGGGCAAGGGCGGCCACACGCTCGTCTGGGGCGGCTCCGACGTCGGCCTCATGAAGGTGGTCGCCGACGGGGTGCAGGAGGCGGGCGGCCGGCTGGCCGGCGTCTCCGTGCAGTTCCTCGCGGCCAAGGCCCGCCCGGGCGTCGACGAGATGATCGTCGCCAAGGACCTCGCCGAGCGCAAGAAGCTGCTCCTGGAGAAGGCCGACGCCGTGGTCGTCATGGTCGGCGGCACCGGCACGCTCGACGAGGCGACCGAGATCCTGGAGCTGAAGAAGCACGGGCACACCGACAAGCCGGTGGTGCTGCTCAACACCGCGGGCTTCTACGACGGCCTGAAGGAGCAGTTCCGCCGCATGGACAGCGAGGGATTCCTGCCCCGGCCGCTCACCGACCTGGTCTTCTTCGCCGAGGAGCCGGTGGGGGCACTGGCGTACCTGGAGGAGAGCCAGGGCATCGAGTAGGCCCGTGCCGGTGCTTGCGGGAGAGGAGAGCCAGGGCGTCGCACAGGCCCGAGGGGCCGGCCGTGGCGGGTGCGCGTCGCCCCGGGCGGGCGGGAGTGCCGGGGCTCGCGTGGCCCGGCCCTGATGCGAGCATGGCGGGCATGGCTACTCATGTGATCACCGGAGCCGGCTCCGGCATCGGCGCGGCCGTGGCCCGCCGCCTCCACGCGCGCGGGGACGAACTCGTGCTGCACGCGCGCGACGCCGGCCGCGCCAGGGAACTGGCGGCCGAGTTCCCCGGGTCGCGGACCCTCGTCGGCGACCTCGCGGACCCCGACAGGCTGTCCTGGGCCTTCTCCCACCAGTCGCTGCCCGACCGCGTGGACTCGCTGCTGCACATCGCCGGCGTCGTCGACCTCGGCCCGGTCGGCGAACTCACCCCGAAGACCTGGCGCCACCAGCTCAACGTCAACCTGATCGCCCCCGCCGAGCTGACCCGCCACTTCCTGCCGCAACTGCGCGCCGCCCGCGGACACGTGCTCTTCGTCAACTCCGGCGCCGGCCTCAACGCCCACGCCGACTGGTCCGCCTACGCCGCCTCCAAGCACGGCCTGAAGGCTCTCGCCGACTCCCTGCGTCACGAGGAGCACGGCAACGGCGTCCGCGTCACCTCGGTCTACCCGGGCCGCACGGCCAGCCCCATGCAGGCCAAGGTCCACCAGCAGGAGGGCAAGGACTACGACGCCACGCGGTGGATCGACCCGGAGTCGGTCGCCACGACGGTCGTCATGGCCCTGGACCTGCCGCGCGACGCGGAGGTCAACGACCTGACGGTGCGCCCGGGGAGCTGACCCCGGCAAGCCCCCTGCGTAGGCTTCTCCGGTGAGCGAAAACAGCCAGTTCAGGTTCGGCGCGGCCACCGGCGTGGGGTCCATGCCGGGCGGTGACGCCCGAGAGGCCGCCAAGACCGTCACCGGCACCTTCGAGGACTTCCCCTTCATGCCCGAACTGCCCGCCCGGGGGCCCGGCGCGGACATGATCGGCCGGACCGCCGGCCTGCTGGTCGAGCTGTACGCGCGCGTGGAGCCCAGCGGCTGGCGGCTCGGGGACCGGCCGGGCCGGGACACCAAACGGGCGCGCTCCTGGCTCGGCGAGGACCTCGACGCGCTGGAGGAGTTCACCCAGGAGTACGAGGGCCCGCTGAAGGTCCAGGCCGTCGGTCCCTGGACCCTCGCGGCCCACCTGGAGCTGCGCAACGGTGAGGCCGCCCTCTCCGATCCCGGAGCCTGCCGCGACCTCGCTGCCTCCCTCGCCGAGGGGCTGCGACTGCACCTCGCCGAGGTGCGGCGGCGGATCCCCGGCGCGCAGGTCGTCCTCCAGCTCGACGAGCCGTCCCTGACCGCCGTCCTGCGCGGCCAGGTCAAGACCGCCAGCGGCTACCGCACCCACCGGGCCGTCGACCGGCAGATCGTCGAGCAGACGCTGCGCGACCTCGTCGGCGTGCACGAGGCGGGCCCGGTCGTGGTCCACTCCTGCGCTCCCGACGTGCCGTTCGCCCTGCTGCGCCGGGCCGGGGCGGCCGCCGTCTCGTTCGACTTCTCCCTGCTCACCGAGCGTGACGACGAGGCGATCGGGGAGGCCGTGGAGGCCGGCACCCGGCTCTTCACCGGCGTCGTGCCGTCCGCGGAGGGCCCATTGTCAGACCCTGCCGGTAGCGTCATGGGTGTCAGGACGCTGTGGCGCAGGCTGGGGCTGTCTCCGGGGCTTCTCGCGGAGGCGGTCACGGTCACCCCGGCGTGCGGACTCGCGGGGGTCTCCCCGGGGTACGCGCGCAGGGCTCTCGCGCAGTGCGCCCGGGCGGCGAGATCCCTCGCGGACAACCCAGAGTAACGGGAGGACGACACGGTGGCCGGCGACAAGCAGGCGGAGACGACGACGGTGCCCGCCGAGGCACGGGAGAAGCACGCGCGCCTCGCGGAGCAGATCGAGGAGCACCGCTTCCGTTACTACGTGAAGGACGCTCCCGTCGTCAGCGACGCGGAGTTCGACCAGCTGCTGCGTTCCCTGGAGGCGCTGGAGGAGGAGTACCCCGAGCTGCGCACGCCGGACTCGCCGACCCAGAAGGTCTCCGGGTCCTACGCGACGGAGTTCACGGCCGTCCAGCACCGCGAGCGCATGCTCTCCCTCGACAACACGTTCAACGACGAGGAGATGGCCGCCTGGACCGAGCGCATCGCCCGGGAACTGGGCGAGCAGGAGTACCACTTCCTGTGCGAGCTGAAGGTCGACGGCCTCGCCGTGAACCTCACCTACGAGCGCGGCCGCCTCACCCGGGCGGCCACCCGCGGCGACGGCCGCACCGGCGAGGACATCACACCGAACGTGCGGACGATCGCCGAGATCCCCGACCGCCTCAAGGGCGACGACGTGCCCGACCTCGTGGAGATCCGCGGCGAGGTCTACTTCCCGATGGAGAAGTTCCAGGAGCTCAACGCCCGCCTGGTGGAGGCCGGCGACAAGCCCTTCGCCAACCCGCGCAACGCAGCGGCCGGTTCCCTGCGGCAGAAGGACCCGCGCGTCACCGCCACCCGCCCCCTGCACATGGTGGTCCACGGCATCGGCGCCCTGGAGGGCTTCACCGGCCTGACCCGCCTGTCCCAGGCCTACGACCTGCTCAAGACCTGGGGCCTGCCGACCTCCCGGCACAACAGGGTGGTCGACGGCCTGGAAGGCATCCGCGAGTTCATCGCCCACTACGGGGAGAACCGCCATTCCGTGGAGCACGAGATCGACGGCGTCGTCGTCAAGCTCGACGAGATCCCCCTCCAGGGCCGCCTCGGCTCCACCTCACGCGCCCCGCGCTGGGCCATCGCGTACAAGTACGCGCCGGAGGAGGTCAACACCAAGCTCGTCAACATCCGTGTGGGTGTGGGCCGCACCGGCCGCGTCACCCCGTACGCCCAGGTCGAGCCGGTCACGGTCGCCGGCTCCGAGGTCGAGTTCGCCACCCTCCACAACCAGGACGTGGTCAAGGCCAAGGGCGTCCTCATCGGGGACACCGTGGTGCTGCGCAAGGCCGGTGACGTCATTCCGGAGATCCTCGGCCCGGTCGCCGACCTGCGCGACGGCAGCGAGCGCGAGTTCGTCATGCCGAGCGAGTGCCCCGAGTGCGGCACGGCCCTGCGGCCCATGAAGGAGGGCGACGTCGACCTGCGCTGCCCCAACGCCCGCACCTGCCCGGCCCAGTTGCGCGAGCGCCTGTTCTACCTCGCCGGCCGCAAGGCCCTGGACATCGAGCACTTCGGCTACGTCGCCGCCGCCGCTCTCACCGCCCCGCTGGAGCCGAAGACCCCGCCGCTGGTCGACGAGGGCGACCTCTTCGACCTCACCATCGAGCAGCTGCTGCCCATCAAGGCGTACGTCCTGGACCCCGACAGCGGCCTGCCCAAGCGCGACCCGAAGACCGGCGAGGAGAAGGTCGCCACGATCTTCGCCAACCAGCAGGGCGAGCCCCGCAAGAACGCCGTCGCCATGCTGGAGAACATCGCGGCGGCCAAGGAACGCCCCCTGGCCCGCATCCTCACCAGCCTGTCGATCCGTCATGTCGGGCCCGTCGCCGCCGAGGCACTGGCCCGCGAGTTCCGCTCGATCGAGCGGATCGACCAGGCCACGGAAGAGGAACTGGCGGGCACCGAGGGCGTCGGACCGACCATCGCCGCCTCCCTCAAGCAGTGGTTCGCCGAGGACTGGCACCGCGACATCATCCGCAAGTGGAAGGCCGCCGGCGTCCGCATGGAGGCCGAGAGCACCGGGGAGGACGAGGGGCCGCGCCCCCTGGAGGGCCTCACCGTCGTCGTCACCGGCACCCTGGAACACTTCACGCGGGACGGCGCCAAGGAGGCGCTGCAGAGCCGCGGGGCCAAGGTGACCGGCTCGGTGTCGAAGAAGACGTCGTTCGTGGTGGTCGGTGACAGCCCCGGCTCGAAGTACGACAAGGCGATGCAGCTGAAGGTTCCGGTCCTGAACGAGGAAGGTTTCGGCGTCCTGCTGGAGCAGGGACCGGAAGCCGCGGCCGAAGTCGCCCTTTCGGCCGAGGAGTAGCGGTTGAAGGCCACCCGTTCGGCGCATATCAGATGCATACGGGTGGCCGGGGCGCATTCGGGCAACCGTCGGCGACCGCTGCCCGTGGAAGCCTTCCGCGGCCTACTGTTGAGATGTGCGCCTGCCGTGCCCAGCTGCGGTCGGGGCATCTTCGTGCTCGCACGGAGCGCGGGGAAGGGTTTTCGGGCGCGGGCCGCCTAAGGGTTGTCGGGCACCGGGCCGCGGGGCGTGGGCACCGCCGGCTGTGAGAGGGACGGGAATGGAACCGACCGAGAGCGCCGTGCCGGGCTCACGGCTGCACCTGCGCCGCATGGCGGCCGCCTGGCGTGCGGTCCGTGAGGCCGTACGGCCGGCGGGGCGTCCGGGTGCGGAGGCGCGCGCCGTCGGACAGTACACCCCGGACGGGCGCGGCGCCGGAGGGCGCGCGGAGGGCCCCGGGGCACAGCCGGTCATCGACCACACTCCCCGACCGGCCGGCGCGGATGCGGACACGGACGGCGATCGGCACCAGTCCTGGCCCGCGCTGCCCGCTGCGGTCGTCGCGGCGGCCGGGCTCGTCCTGGGCGCCGGGTTCTACCGGGCCTTCACCGGCGGGCATGCGCTCTTCCCGGCCGGCACGACCGGCTGGTCGCTGGCGGTGCTCACCGGCATCATCGTCGGCCACCTCGTCATGCTCGGCCGCTCCCGCTGGTGGGGCGGCACCGGCTCGGGCGCCGCCCTCACTCTCGCCGTGCTGCTGCTCTACGGCTGGGTTCCGGCCGGCATGGTCAGCCTCACGGTCGTGGTCCTGGTCGGCATAGCCCGCCGCAACCGCTGGCGCCAGGGCGTGCTGCACGGTGCGGTCGACCTCCTCGGCATCGGCGCGGGCGCGCTCGTGCTGGGCGTGTTCGGCAGCGTGCCGTCCGTCGAGTCCCCGGCGGAGCCCGCCGCCTGGACACTCGCCACGGCGCCCCAGGTCGCCCTGGTCGCCGTCGCCTACCTGATGGTCACCCGCGTCCTGCTCTGGTACCTGCACGCCCCGCGCCCCGGGCTGCCCACCGTCGCCCGCACCGCCCTGGTCAGACAGGGTCTGGTGGCCGTCGCGCTGCTGGGCATCGCGCCGCTGGTCTGCGTGGTCGCCGTGGCCAAGCCGATCCTGCTGCCGCTGTTCTCCATCCCGCTGATCGCCCTGGACTCCACCCTGTGGATCGCCCGAGCCCGGGCGGAGGAGCAGCTGCGCGACCCGTTGACCGGGCTGCCCAACCGTCAGTGGCTGCTGGAGCGCATCTGGACCGCGCTGGACGACGCGGAGCGGATCGACGCCCGCGCCGCCCTGATGCTGATCGACCTCGACCGGTTCCGTTCGGTCAACGACACGCTGGGTCATCTCGCCGGTGACCGGCTGCTGCTGCAGATCGCCGACCGGCTGCGGGTGGCGCTGCCGCGCGGGGCGGAGGCCGCCCGGCTCGGCGGGGACGAGTTCGCCGTCTTACTCCCGGTCGCCGACTCCACGACCTCCGCGACCCGGGTCGCCCGCGACCTCGTGGCCGCTCTCAGCTCACCCCTCGACCTCGACGGCCTCACCCTCGTGCTGGAGGCCAGCGCCGGGGTCGCCGTCTTTCCCGACCACGCCCTGGACGCCGAAGGGCTGCTGCGGCGCGCGGACGTGGCGATGTACCAGGCCAAGCGGGACCGCACCGGCGTCGAGGTCTACGAGTCCAAGCGCGACTCCAACACCCCCGACCGGCTCGGTCTGCTGGGCGATCTGCGCCGCGCCCTCGACGCGCGCGAGGTGCAGCTGCACTACCAGCCCAAGGTCCGTTTCGACGGGCAGGTCGCGGGCCTGGAGGCGCTGGTCCGCTGGGTGCACCCCGAGCGGGGCAAGGTGCCGCCGGACGAGTTCATAGCGATCGCGGAGTCCTCGGGGCTGATGCCCCATCTCACCGAGTACGTACTGGAGACGGCGCTCGGCCAGGTCGCGCGCTGGCGGGAGCAGGGCCTGTTCGTGCCGGTCGCGGTGAACGTCTCCCCGCGCGATGTGCACACCCCCGGTTTCGCCGGCTCCGTCGCCGCCCGGCTGGCCCGGCACGGCGTCCCGGCGGGAGCGCTCCAACTGGAGATCACGGAGCACGTGCTCCTGGAGGACCCGCAACGCGCCGCCGACACCCTCAACCAGCTGACCGCGCACGGCGTGAAGATGTCCCTCGACGACTTCGGCACGGGCTACTCCTCGCTCGTGCACCTGCGCCGGCTGCCGGTGAGCGAGCTGAAGATCGACCGTTCGTTCGTGGCCCGGCTCGCGGTCGACGCCGAGGACGCGGAGATCGTGCGCTGCACCGTCGACCTCGCCCACTCCCTCGGTCTGCTCGTCGTCGCCGAGGGCGTCGAGGACGACGAGACCTGGGAGCGCCTGCGCGACCTGGGCTGCGACGCCGTCCAGGGCTGGCTGGTCGCCGCGGCGATGCCCCCGGACGAGACCACGGCGTGGCTGCGGGCCCGGGGCCCCCGGGGATGGCAGCGCCCGCGCGCCGCGCTGCCCGCGGCGACGGCCGACGAGTAGGCCCCCGCTGTCACGATCCTCCGGGGCGCGCTCCCCGGGGCGAGCGCTCAGTCCGTGCCCTGCGGCACGAAGTGGCCGATGAACAGCCCCAGCCGTCGCTCGTGCGCCTCCTCGGGCAGCCGGCCGCTGCGCATCAGGGTCACCAGTCCGTGCAGCCCGGCCCAGTACGTCTCCGTCAGCGCTCCCATGTCCTCGCCCTCGGCCGCGATCGGCTGGACGGCCTGCAGCAGCTCGCCGAAGGCGTCCTGGAGGGCCGCGGGCGCCTCGGGGGTGGCGAAGGGCAGGTCCACGTCGAGCGTGAAGATCACGTCGTAGAGCGCGGGCCGCCGCCGGGCGAAGGCGGTGTAGGCGCGGCCCACCGCGGCCAGCGCCTCACGGGCGCTCCCGGCCGCCGTGCGCGCCGCCCGCAGCTCGCCGGCCAGCTCCTCGCAGCCCTGCACCGCCACCGCCGCCATGATCGCGCCCTTGCCCTTGAAGTGGCTGTAGAGCACGGGCTGGCTGTATTCGATCTCGTCGGCGAGCCGGCGCGTGGTCACCGCGTCCCAGCCCTCCGCCTCCGCCAGCTCTCGCGCGGCCGTCACGATCAGCCGCTCACGTTCCGCTCGTTCACGCTCACGGCGCTTCTGGATCGTCATGCGAGAAATTCTAGCACCGCTAGCGTTCCTGTCGTCGCTCTGCTAGCTTCGCTCTTGTCCCTAGCGCTGCTAGAAATCGACGAGCGGAGAAGATCATGACCGTCACCGCGTACACCCTGGCCGTCGTGCTCAACCTGTTCTGCCTGTTCCTCGGCTACCGGTTCCTCTTCCAGCCCGGCCCCGCGGCAGCCGGCTACGGCGTCCCGGCCGACCCCGGCGGCGACGCCGGTGCCTATCTGACGATCAAGGGCCTGCGGGACGGCACCCTCGGGCTGGTCGGTCTCGTCGTGCTCGCCTTCGCAGGAGCCGGGGCCGAGGCCTGGTTCATGCTCGCCGTGGCACTCATACCGCTCGGCGACACCGTGATCGTGCTGCGCCACGGCGGTGCGAAGGCGGTGGCCTTCGGTGTCCACTTCGCCACCGCGGTCATCGTCCTGATCAGCGCCGGCCTGCTCTTCGCGGTCTGAGCGCGCCCCCACTTGATCCGGAGGTCTTGAGATGTCGTTGGTCGTTCCGTCGGTTCGACGAGTCCGTGATCGTCCGCGCCGACGGCGCAGAAGCCGTCGGCCGCACCCCTGTCTCCGTGCACCTGCTGGCCGACAGCAGCGCGACCGGCGGTGCCTTCGTCCCGCCCGGCAGGCCGCACGCCTTCGCGGCGGTCCCCGGGGCCGACGCCGACCTGCTCATCGTCCTCACACCCGGCGTCGAGCGCTTCGAGTGCTTCCGCCACCTGCGGCGCGTCGCCCTCGGTGAGGCCACGCCCGAGCGTCTCCTCGGGGTGCAGGAGGTGCACGACCACCACTTCCTGAGGAACGAGGCCTGAGAAAGCAGCCGTCACTGGCGGACGGGCGAAACCGTTTCACGGGCACGGCCCCGCGCCCCATAGGATTGGGCCACACCACATTCACTCACCCCAGAGGATCGCTGCATGCCTGGCATCACGCGCGAGGAGGTCGCCCACCTCGCCCGGCTGGCGCGTCTGGAGCTGAAGCCCGAAGAGCTCGACCACTTCGCGGGACAGCTGGACGACATCATCGGCGCGGTCGCCCGCGTCAGCGAGGTCGCCGACCAAGACGTACCGCCGACCTCGCACCCGCTCCCGCTGACGAACGTCATGCGCGCGGACGAGGTCCGTCCGTCGCTCACCCCCGAGCAGGCGCTCTCCGGCGCCCCGGCCCAGGAGCAGCAGCGTTTCAAGGTGCCGCAGATCCTGGGGGAGGACTAACAGCCATGACGGACATCATCAAGCTCACGGCCGCCGAGACGGCCGCGAAGATCGCCTCCGGCGAGCTCACGGCCGTGCAGGTCACCGAGGCCCACCTGGCCCGCATCGAGGCCGTCGACGAGAAGGTGCACGCCTTCCTGCACGTCGACCGCGAGGGCGCCCTCGCCCAGGCCCGCGCCGTGGACGCCAAGCGCGAGCGTGGCGAGAAGCTCGGCCCGCTGGCCGGCGTGCCCCTGGCGCTGAAGGACATCTTCACCACCGAGGGCGTGCCCACGACGGTCGGTTCGAAGATGCTCGAGGGGTGGATCCCGCCGTACGACGCGACGGTCACCCAGCGCCTGAAGGCGGCCGACGTCGTCATCCTCGGCAAGACCAACATGGACGAGTTCGCCATGGGGTCCTCCACCGAGAACAGCGCCTACGGCCCGACCGGCAACCCCTGGGACCTGACGAAGATCCCCGGCGGCTCCGGTGGCGGTTCGTCCGCCGCGCTCGCCTCCTTCCAGGCCCCGCTCGCCATCGGCACCGACACCGGCGGCTCCATCCGCCAGCCGGCCGCCGTCACCGGCACGGTCGGCGTGAAGCCGACGTACGGCGCCGTCTCCCGCTACGGCATGGTCGCCTTCTCCTCCTCCCTCGACCAGGGCGGCCCCTGTGCCCGTACGGTCCTGGACGCGGCCCTGCTGCACGAGGTGATCGCCGGGCACGACCCGATGGACTCCACCTCCATCGACGAGCCCGTCCCGGCGGTCGTCGAGGCCGCCCGCAACGGCAGCGTCGAGGGCATGCGCGTCGGCGTCGTCAAGCAGTTCCGCGGCGAGGGCTACCAGGCCGGCGTCATCCAGCGCTTCGACGAGTCCGTCGCGCTGCTGAAGGAGCTCGGCGCCGAGATCGTCGAGCTGGACTGCCCGTCCTTCGACCTGGCACTGTCGGCGTACTACCTGATCGCGCCCTCCGAGTGCTCCTCCAACCTCGCCCGTTTCGACGGCCTTCGCTACGGCCTGCGCGTCGGCGACGACGGTACGCACTCCGCCGAGGAGGTCACCTCCCTGACCCGCGAGGCCGGTTTCGGCCCCGAGGTCAAGCGCCGCATCATGCTCGGCACGTACGCCCTGTCGAGCGGCTACTACGACGCCTACTACGGCAGCGCCCAGAAGGTCCGCACGCTCATCAAGCAGGACTTCGACAAGGCGTTCGAGCAGGTCGACGTGATCGTCTCCCCGACGACCCCGACCACCGCCTTCGCGATCGGCGAGCGCGCCGACGACCCGATGGCGATGTACCTCGCCGACCTGTGCACCATCCCGACCAACCTGGCGGGCAACGCGGCCATGTCGCTGCCGTGCGGTCTCGCCCCGGAGGACAACCTCCCGGTCGGTCTGCAGATCATCGCCCCCGTCATGAAGGACGACCGCCTGTACAAGGTGGGAGCCGCCGTCGAGGCCGCCTTCGTGGAAAAGTGGGGCCACCCGCTGATCGAGGAGGCTCCGTCGCTGTGAGCGCACTGTCCAAGGCCAAGGGCTTCAAGAAGTCCAAGTCCGGTCTGTACGTGTCGATGGCCACGTCGGCGTTCGGCGCCGTCGGTGTCTACAAGCAGATCAAGAAGGCCCGCGGAGACAACGACACGCTGCGGCTGCTCGACGCCGTCGTGACCGGAGCCGCCGTCGTCACCAACCTGGCCATTCTCTACCGCGAGCTGAAGCGGCTGGGCGACGACGACGTCCTGCTGGGCTGAGAGGGAAGTACTCACCGTGACCACCACGACCGACCTGGTGTCGTACGAGGAAGCACTCGCGTCGTACGACCCCGTCATGGGCCTCGAGGTCCATGTCGAACTCGGCACCAAGACCAAGATGTTCTGCGGCTGTTCGACCGCTCTCGGCCAGGACGCCAACACGCAGACCTGCCCGGTCTGCCTCGGCATGCCGGGCGCGCTCCCGGTCGTCAACGCGACCGGCGTCGAGTCCGCCATCAAGATCGGCCTCGCGCTGAACTGCGAGATCGCCGAATGGTGCCGCTTCGCCCGGAAGAACTACTTCTATCCGGACATGCCGAAGAACTTCCAGACCTCCCAGTACGACGAGCCGATCGCCTTCAACGGCTACCTCGACGTGCAGCTGGAGGACGGCGAGACCTTCCGCGTGGAGATCGAGCGCGCCCACATGGAGGAGGACACCGGCAAGTCGACGCACGTCGGCGGCGCCACCGGCCGTATCCACGGCGCGTCCCACTCGCTGCTGGACTACAACCGCGCCGGCATCCCGCTCATCGAGATCGTCACCAAGCCGATCGAGGGCGCCGGCGAGCGCGCCCCCGAGGTCGCGCGGGCCTATGTCCGGGAGCTGCGTGAGGTCATCAAGGCGCTCGGCGTCTCCGAGGCCCGCATGGAGATGGGCCAGATGCGCTGCGACGTGAACCTGTCGCTGCGCCCGAACGGCACCGAGAAGTTCGGCACCCGTTCCGAGACCAAGAACGTCAACTCGCTGCGGTCCGTGGAGCGCGCGGCCCGTTTCGAGATCCAGCGGCACGCGGCCGTGCTCTCCTCCGGCGGCACGATCATCCAGGAGACGCGGCACTTCCACGAGGACACGGGGTCGACGACCTCGGGCCGTGTGAAGGAGGAGGCCGAGGACTACCGGTACTTCCCGGAGCCCGACCTCGTCCCGGTGGCCCCCTCGCGTGAGTGGGTCGAGGAGATCCGGGCCGCGCTGCCCGAGCTGCCGCTGGTTCGCCGCAACCGGCTCCGCGAGGACTGGGGCATCTCGGCCACCGACATGCAGGCGATCCTCAACGCCGGTGCGCTGGAGCCGATCGTCGCCACGATCGAGGCCGGGGCCGACGCCGCGTCCGCCCGCAAGTGGTGGATGGGCGAGCTGGCCCGCAGCGCCAACGAGTCGGGCAAGGCGCTCGACGAGCTGGCGATCACGCCGGAGCAGGTGGCCCGGGTCACCGAGCTCGTCGCGAAGGGCGACCTGAACGACAAGCTGGCCCGCCAGGTCATCGAGGGCGTCCTCGCGGGCGAGGGCACCCCGGACGAGGTCGTCGACAAGCGCGGTCTGAAGGTCGTCTCCGACGAGGGCGCGCTGACGGCGGCCGTCGACGAGGCCATCGCCGGCAACCCGGGCGTCGCGGAGAAGATCCGCGGTGGCAAGGTGGCCGCGGCGGGAGCGCTGGTGGGTGCGGTCATGAAGGCCACACGCGGCCAGGCCGACGCGGCTCGCGTCAAGGAGCTGATCCTCCAGAAGCTGGGCGTCAGCGAAGGCTGACCTCCCGTGGAGACGAGGGGGGACGCACCGGACCCGGTGCGTCCCCCCTCGTCGTTCACTGAGAGGCGTCGTTCACTGAGAGGCGTCATTCGCTGAGAGGCGTCATGCCTTAGCGGCGGCACGGACTCAGAGGCGGCACGAACTCAGTGGCGGCATGGACTCAGAGGCGGCGGCCGACGACCCGGACGAAGCCCAGCGTCTCGCCCCGGTCGAGCCGCAGCATCTCGGCGCACTGCCCGGCCATCCGGACATGCCACTCGTCCGTGCTCTCGTCGGCCACGACCTCGCACCAGCGCAGCCAGTCGCGCCAGCCGTCTTGAAGCCAGTCAGCGGCCTCGACCTGCACGGCCCCGCTGCGGGTCCAGTGGCGCCGCCACCAGGCCGCGGTGTGGAAGCACCAGAAGCCGGGCTCCCAGTACGGCTCGAGGTGCTCCGGCGGCTCGGCGCCGTCGATCTCCTCGCGCAGCGCCGGTACGACGACGCCGATCCGCCCGCCGGGCTTCAGCAGCCGCGTCAGCCCGGGCAGGTACAGGTCGTCGGTGCCGAAGTACTGGTAGGCGTCGATCGAGACGATCGCGTCGAAGCTGTTCTCGCCGAACGGCAGGTCGTGCGCCTCGGCCAGCACGGGCAGCACCCGGTCGGCGACGCCCGCCTCGGCGATGCGCCCGGCGTTCTCGTCGGGCTTGATCCACAGGTCGGCGGCGGTGACCTGGGCGTCGTACTCCCTGGCGAGGAAGATCGACGTCATGGCGCGCCCGCAGCCCAGGTCGAGCACGCGGGAGCCGGGGCTCAGGGTGTCGAGCCCCAGGGCGGGGGCCAGCCACTCCAGCAGCCACAGCGCGTGCGGGCCCATCTGGTTGTCGACGGTCCAGCGGGCGTCGTAGCCGTTGCTGCGGGGGTAGCCGGGGTGGCTCACACGGTCAGTGAGGGGGGCGTTTGAGGTGCGGGAAGTGAGGTCCGACATCGGTGGACGGGCTCCTTGAGTCCTTGAGGAGGAAAGGGGATGCGGAGGAGCTCGGTCGGACCGTCAAACAATGCACCTGCTTCGGCCGGGCGGCGCGATGCCGCGGGCATACCTCGGACCATCGGACGCTAACAGCCGGGCTCCCGGACCCGCACCCGGGTTTCTCCGCCGGGCGCGCTACCGTCACGGCCATGAGTGGACGTCCTGATTCCGACACCGAGCCCGAGACAGCGGACTCGGAGGCGGCCGCCGCGCAGGACGCGGCCGGTGACGCGGCGGAGGACGAGGGAGCCGCGCGCCGGGCCCGCTGGACGGCGGCCGCCACCGGTGCCGCGCTGACCCTGGCGGGACTCGCCGCGGCCGTGCTCCGCCTCACCCGCCCCGCGCCGGCGCTCGTCCCGGCCGCCTACGCGAGCGGGGCCGCCGTGTGCGCGGCCGCCGCCGTGCTGGGCTCCCGCGGCCGCACCCGGCGCGCGCTGTGGCTGCTGATCGCGGGCGTGATGGTGATGGCGCTGGGGGATCAGTTCGACTGAGACCGGCCGCTGTGAATAAGCCCACGAAACCGACAAATGATCTCGTTCGTTTGTAAGAGTGGCAGCGCATTGCTCATGCGTTCTTTGCTGGCTGTTCAGTTCATGTACGACTGTTCCCGGCCAAAGATCCACACAAGGCAACTCCGGGAGCACGTTTCGTGGCAGCCCTCGCACGCTGGTGTGTCCAGCGCCGTCTGCTCAGCGTCCTGCTGTGGCTCCTCGCTTTCGCGGGGGTCGCCGCGGGCGCCGCCGTCGCCGGCACCACGTACTCGAACGACTACGAGGTCCCCGGTACCGAGTCGGGCCGCGCCACACAGCTGCTGCACGAGGGCTTCCCGCGGCTCGGCGGTGACAGCGACACCGTCGTCTGGCACACCACGTCCGGCAGTGTCCGGGCGGCCGACGTCGAGCAGACGATGACCCGCACCCTGGACCGCATCGAGAACCTCCCCGGCGTGGCCTCGGTCACCAGCCCCTACGACGGGCCGGGCACCGGCCGCATCAGCGAGGACGGCCGGACCGCGTTCGCCTCGGTCACCTTCGACGACCGGGCCGAGGACATCGCCAAGGGCGAGGCGCAGGCCGTCGTCGACACCGCGAAGAGCGCCGAGACCGACGGGCTCCAGGTGGAGCTGGGCGGCAGCGCCGTCGCGCTCACCGAGTCCTCCGGCGGGCACGTCGCCGAGATCGTCGGCGTGATCGTCGCCGCGGTGGTGCTGTTCCTCGCCTTCGGCTCGCTCGCCGCGTCCCTGCTGCCCATCGCCACCGCCCTGGTCGGCGTCGGCACCGCCTACGCGGGGATCGTGCTGCTCGGGCACGCCATGACCGTCGCCGACTTCGCCCCCATGCTGGGCATGCTCGTCGGACTCGGCGTCGGCATCGACTACGCGCTGTTCATCGTCACCCGGCACCGGCGTGGGCTGAAACGCGGGCTGTCCGTCACCGAGGCCGCCACGAACGCCGTCGCGACCACCGGACGAGCGGTCGTGTTCGCGGGTGCCACCGTTTGCATAGCCCTGCTGGGCATGCTGATCCTCCGGCTGAGCTTCCTCAACGGCGTCGCCATAGCGGCCGGCCTCACCGTGCTCCTCACCGTCGCCGCCTCCGTGACGCTGCTGCCCGCCCTGCTGTCGTTCATCGGCATGCGCGCCCTCAGCCGCCGCGAGCGCCGCCGCCTCGCGGAGCACGGCCCCGAACCCGAGGTGCCCACCGGCTTCGCGGCCCGCTGGTCCGCCTTCGTGGAGCGCCACCCCAAGGTGCTCGGCGCGGTCGCCCTGGTCGTCATGGCCGTCCTCGCCCTGCCCACCCTGTCGCTGCACCTGGGCACCTCCGACCAGGGCAACGGCCCGAAGACCGCCACCACCCGCCAGGCCTACGACCTGCTCGCCGACGGCTTCGGACCCGGCGTGAACGGCCCGCTCACCCTCGTCACGGAGATTGACGGCGCCGACGACAAGCTCGCCCTGGACCACCTCGACAGCACCCTCCGCGCCACCGAGGGCGTCGCCTCGGTGACCCCGGTGACGTTCGGCTCCGGGGGCCACACCGCGTACCTGACCGTCGTCCCCGAGTCCTCCCCGCAGTCGAAGCGGACCAGCGACCTCGTCGACCGGCTGCGCGAGGAGGTGCTGCCGCGCGCCGAGTCGGGCACCGCGCTCGACGTGCAGGTGGGCGGCATGACGGCCGGCTACGACGACTTCGCCGACGTCATCGTCTCCAAGCTGCCGGTCTTCGTCGGGGCCGTCATCGGCCTGGGCTGTCTGCTGCTCCTGCTGGCCTTCCGGTCGATCGGCATACCGCTGAAGGCCGCCGCGATGAACGTCGCCGCCGTGGCCTCCGCCTTCGGGGTGGTGGTCGCGATCTTCCAGTGGGGCTGGGGCAGCGAACTGCTCGGCCTCGGCAGCGCGGGACCCATCGAACCCTTCCTGCCCGTGATCATGGTGTCGGTGCTCTTCGGCCTCTCCATGGACTACCAGGTCTTCCTGGTCAGCCGGATGTACGAGGAGTGGCTGGAGACCGGCGACAACCGGCGGGCGGTGCGGGTCGGCCTCGCCGAGACCAGCCGGGTGATCAACTCGGCGGCCGTCATCATGATCTCCGTCTTCCTGGCCTTCGTGCTCAGCGGAGACCGGGTGATCGCCATGTTCGGCATCGCCCTGGCCGCCGCGGTCGCCCTGGACGCCTTCGTCCTGCGCACGCTCCTCGTCCCGGCCCTGATGCACCTGCTGGGCGGCGCCAATTGGTGGCTGCCCCGCTGGCTGGACAAGCGCATGCCGCGCATCAGCATCGAGCCGCCCGAGAGCCGCGCCGCCCATGAGAGGCTGGCCGCCGCGACGGACGCCGAGGTGGCGGACGTCCTGGCGGAGGAGGAGCGGCAGCGGGATGTACGCGATATCCCTGGGTGACGACGCCGAGCTGAGGCCGCTGGAGCCCTGGCACGCCGGGGAGTTCCTGGCGCACCTGGAGCGGGGGCGGGAGTTCATCGGGCGGTACATCCCGTTCGGGACGACCGAGACGGACCTGCCCTCGGCCCGCGCGAAGCTCCAGCGCTACGCCGACATGCGCGCCGCCGACACCGGTTCCCTGCACGGCCTGTGGCTGGAGGGGACTCTGGTGGGCGGGGTGCTGTTCCTGAACTTCGACGCGGCCACCGGGAACTGCGAGGTCGGCTGCTGGCTGGAGCCCGCGGGAACGGGCCGCGGCCTGGTCACCCGAGCGATGCGGGTGCTGATCGACTGGGCGGTCGAGGCGCGCGGCATCCACCGCGTGGAGTGGGTCGCCGCCTCGGGCAACCAGCCGAGCCTGAATGTGGCCCGGCGGCTCGGGATGACCCGCGACGGTGTGCGCCGCGAGGCCCACCCCTATGGTGGCGTACGGCACGATCTCGAAGTCTGGTCGGTGCTGGCGCCCGAGTGGCGGGCCGCACGCGCGCGTGCGGCTCACGACGATCATTAAGAGACTTCTCAGACAGCGACCCTACGGTGCGAGACATGGCAACGAACGCAGTGGACGAGACCGAGGCCACCAAGGCCACGACCGACGAGAAGGCGGTGGACACCACCGAGTCCGACGAGGCGCCCCGGGCCGACGTCCCGGCCGCTGCCGACGAGGCAGACGTGCCGGCCAAGGAGGAGAGCCCCACCGGTGTGGGCCAGGGCGCCGCGGCCGTGGTCTCCGCGGCGCTGGGCGTCGTCTCGCTCACCGGCAGCTGGATCGGCACCGTCGCCTCCGCGCGCCAGAACCTCGTCGGCCAGCTGGAGACCGCGCAGAACGCGGGCGTGGCCCAGCAGATCCAGGCGGTCTACGGCGACGCCTGGCAGACCACCGCCCTGTGGGGCGGCCTGTTCGCGCTGATCGCGCTGGTCGTCGGCGTCGTGACGCTGGCCCGGCCCGCGTTCGGCACGCCGGGCAGGATCCAGGCCCCCTGGATCAAGTCCGTCGCCTGGGCGGGAGTAGCGCTCGGCGTCATCGGCCTGTTCCTGGCCGTCCTCAAGTACACCGGCATCCTGCTCGGACTGCCCTCCGCGAGCTGAGAGCCCGCAGGTCCCGAGGGGTCTTAGGCGGTTCCGTGAGCACCTTACGGAACCCCTGAGGCCCCTCAGCCGCGTCTAAGGCCCCTCCCACGGCCGAAGATGCGGAACTCTCCCGATGTGGCGGCCCCACCTGGGAGACGAGAGTGAGGTCATCGCGGAGGAACACCCCGCGACCGGCCTCTCCTCGAAGGACACACCATGTACGAGTACGAGCTCCAGCAGCTGCGCACCTCCGACCTCATCCGCCGGGCCGACCACGAGCGTCTGGTCCGCGAGGCCGCCCGGGCCCGCCGCGCGGCCCGCCACGAAGCGGACCAGGACTCCGCCGAGCACGAGAGCCATAGCCGCCGCTTCCGCCGGCTCCGGTCCGCCCGGACCGCGTGAACACCCAGACGGGGCCGGCCGGCGCCGTGGCCGTCCGGGGAACAGCGGCCGTCGTCCCTGAGGGGACGGCGGCCGCTGCCCGTGCCGTCGGACGGAAAACCGGTGCCGCTCCGTCAGACCCGCATGCGATGCTCGGGCCCGTGGAGACCAGGTCCGTCAGTCCCGTCTTCGTCGGCCGTGCCGAGGAGCTGGGCACGCTGCACGACGCCCTCGCGCGCGCCCGCGCGGGCGAGCCGCAGGCCCTGCTCGTCGGCGGGGAGGCCGGGGTCGGCAAGACCCGCCTCGTTGAGGAGTTCGCCGCCGCCGCCCGCCGCCGGGGGGCGGTCGTCGCCCTCGGCGGCTGCGTGGAGATCGGCGCCGACGGGCTGCCCTTCGCCCCCTTCTCCACCGCCTTGCGCGCGCTGCGCCGCGAACTGCCCGGCGAACTGGCCGCCGCGGCCGCCGGACAGGAGGAGGAACTGGCCCGGCTGCTGCCCGAACTGGGCGAATCACGGGCCGGACGGCACGACGAGGACGGCATGGCCCGCCTCTTCGAGCTCACCGCACGCCTGCTGGAGCGCGTCGCCGCCGAGCACACCGTCGTCCTCGCCCTGGAGGACCTGCACTGGGCCGACGCCTCCACCCGCCACCTGCTCACCTACCTCGTCCGCACCCTGCGCACCGGCCGTCTGGTCGTCCTCGCCACCTACCGCTCCGACGACATCCACCGACGCCACCCGCTGAGGCCCCTCCTCGCCGAACTCGACCGGCTCCGCACGATCCGCCGCGTCGAACTCGCCCGCTTCAACCGTGACGAGGTCGGCCGCCAGGTGGCCGGGATCCTCGCCCACGAACCCGCCCCGGACCAGGTCGACGCGATCTTCCAACGCTCCGACGGCAACGCCTTCTTCGTGGAGGAACTCGCTGTCGCCGCCCACGAGGGCTGCCGGACCGGCCTCACCGACTCCCTGCGCGACCTGCTGCTCGTCCGCGTGGAGGGACTCCCGGAGTCCGCCCAGCAGGTCGCCCGGTTCGTCGCCGAGGGCGGCTCCACCGTCGAGTACCGGCTGCTGGCCGCCGTCGCCCGGCTCGCCGAGGACGACCTCATCGAGGCGCTGCGGGCCGCCGTGAACGCCGGCATCCTCGCCCCCGCGCCCGGCGGCGACGGCTACCGCTTCCGCCACTCCCTGGTCCGCGAGGCCGTCAGCGACGACCTGCTCCCCGGTGAACGCTCCCGCCTCAACCGCCGCTACGCCGAAGCATTGGAGACCGACCCGGCCCTCGTCCCCGCCGACCAGCGCGCGACCCGCCTGGCCAGCTACTGGTACCACGCCCACGACGCCGCCAAGGCCCTGCCCGCCGTCCTCGAAGCCTCCGTGGAGGCCCGCCGCCGGCACGCCTACTCCGAGCAACTCCGGCTCCTGGAGCGGGCGATGGAGCTGTGGGACTCCGCTCCCGAGGCCGTGCGCGCCACCCTGCGCCCCGTGGACTACACCGAGGTCTACCCTCACCCACTGTCTGAACGACGTGGGGGGACCCCCAGCGGCTGCGGCCCCGCCACCACCACGCTGCGCCACCTCGACCTGCTGGCCGAGGCGGCCGTGGCGGGACGGCTCTGCGGGGAACGCGAACGCGCCCTGAAGATCACCAAGCGGGCACTGCGCCTGCTGGAGGACGAGGACGACCGCCTGCGCGCCGCCTGGTTCTGGATCCAGCGCTCCCGGCTGGTGCAGGGACTGGCCCGGGGCGACGGCTGGCAGGAGATCGCCACCGCGCAGGAACTGGTCCGCGGTCTGCCGCCGTCCGAGGTGCACGCGGAGGTGCTGGCCACGGCCGCCCACTGGTCGATGCTGCACGAACCGGGCCCGGACGCCTTGAAGGCCGCCGAGCGCGCCGTCGAGTACGCGCGCATGGTCGGCGCCGACGACATCGAGTCCAACGCCCGGCTCACCCTCGGCGGGCTCATGGTCGACGCCGGGCAGATCGACGCCGGGCTGGGCCACATGTACGACGTCCGGGACGAGGTGGTCGCCCGTGGCCTCGCGGTGGTCGTGGGCCGCAGCCATGTGAACCTGCCCTCCGTCCTCGAAGGTGTCGGCCGCTCCGAGGAATCCGTCGAGATCCTGCGCGAGGGCCTGCGGCTCACGGGGACGATGGGTCTGCGGGACGCCGAGGCCTGGATCTGGGGCAACCTCGCCGAGTCGCTCATCTCCCTCGGCCGCTGGGACGAGGCCGCGGAGGCCGCCGGCAACGCCCAGCGACGCGGCCAGACCGCGGGTCCGCACGGGTCCGGCGCCAACTGCCTGGCGTATCTGGCGCTCGCACGCGGGGAGGTGCCCGAGGCGGCCCGGTATCTCGCCCAGGGCCGCGCCGCCTACGGCCCGCACGACCCCATGCCGCAGCACGACCTGCCGATCTCCCACCTGACCATCGCCGTCGCCGCCGCCGAGGGCCGCCTGGCCGACGCCCGCGCCGAACTGGCCCGCACCCTGGAATCCGGCTTCCCGCTCGGCACTCAGCGCTACGCCTGGCCGCTGCTGCTCCAGGCGGCCACCGCCGAGGCCGACGCCCGGGCGCTGCCCGCCGCCCGCGACGGCCGCGAGCAGGTCCTGGACGGTGTCCTCACCGCCGTCAAGCGCCTCACCACCCACGCCCCCGTCTGGCTCGCCCACGAGCTGTGGGTCCGCGCCGAGCTCCACCACGCCGAGGGCCGCAGCACCCCGGACACCTGGTCGGACGTGGTCACCGCCTTCGAACCGCTGGGCCGGCCCTACGACCTCGCCCGTGTCCGGTACCGCCTGGCCGAGTCCCTGCTGACGGGCGCCGGCGAGGACGAGCGCGACCGTGCCACGGAACTGCTTCGGCTCACCCACTCCGTCGCCCGCCACCTCGGTGCCCGTCCGCTCACCGACGCCGCCACCGCGCTCGCCCGGCGCGCCCGCCTCCCACTGACGCCCGTCACGGGACCCGCCCCCGCGTCGGCCGACCCCGCGGACACCCTCGGCCTCACCACCCGGGAACGGGACGTCCTGCGCCTGGTCGCCGCGGGCCACACCAACCGCCGCATCGCGCAGGAGCTGTTCATCTCGCCCAAGACGGCGAGCGTGCACGTCTCCAACATCCTCGGCAAACTCGGCGTCTCCGGGCGGGGCGAGGCGGCGGCGGTGGCGCACCGGCTGGGGTTGTTCCCGGCCGAGATGCTCATGCCCGGTCCGGCGGGCTGAGGCATACGCTGGAAAGGAGGTCGTGGATGCCTTGACCCCGCGGCCCAGGGAGGCACCCTTTGTTCAACATGTTCGAGGAACTGTTCTCGCCTGGGCGCAAGCACACCCACGACGAGCAGAACCGCCTGGAACTGACCCGTGAGGACGTGGGGGACGGCGACCCCGGACGCGGGCCGATAGATCTCGCCTCCGGAAAGGTCGTCGTCCGGCCACCCGACGAGGACCCGGACGACCCCGGCAACCAACGGAAGCCATTGCAACACCGCAGCGACCGCACGCCCCCGGCACCCGGAGCCGCCACGCCACCCGCAACGACCTGAGCCGCCACGACACTCGCGGCAGCCGGACGGCCCCGGCAGCCGGAGCCGTTACCTCTCCCGCAACGGCCGGACGCCCCGGCACCCGCAGCCGCCACGGCACCCGCGGCAGCCGGGCGACCGGAAGGCGGCCGGAGCCGCTACGACACCCGCAGTTCCAGGATCCGGTCGTCGCCGGCCTTCGGGTCGCCCCGGCCGTCCGTGTTGCTGGTGACGAGCCAGAGCCTGTCGGCGCCCGCCGCGACGACCGTGCGCAGCCGCCCGTACTCGCCCTCCAGGAACGCCTGCGGCTCGGCCGAGGCCGCCGTGCCGTCCAGCGGGACGCGCCACAGCCGCTTGCCGCGCAGACCCGCCATCCACACCGACCCCTGCGCGTAGGCGATGCCGCTCGGCGAGGCCTCCGCCGTGGTCCACTGGTCGACCGGGTTGTGGAACGCCTTGTCGTCGGACCGGCCCTCCGCCTCCGGCCAGCCGTAGTTGTCGCCCGGCTTGATCGCGTTGAGCTCGTCCCAGGTGTCCTGCCCGAACTCCGAGGCGAACAGCCGCTGCCTGTCGTCCCAGGCGAGGCCCTGCACGTTGCGATGCCCGTACGAGTACACCGGCGAGTCCGGGAACGGGTTGCCCGGCGCCGGCTCGCCCTCCGGGGTCAGCCGCAGGATCTTGCCGCCCACCGACTTCCTGTCCTGCGACAAGCCCGTGTCGCCGCTCTCACCGGTGCCCACGTACAGCATCTTGTCCGGGCCGAACGCGATGCGTCCGCCGTTGTGGATGAAGCCCTTGGGGATGCCCTTGAAGACGGTGTCGGGAGCGCCGAGCTGCTCGCCCTCCGGCTTCTGCCCGTCGTAGATCATGCGGACGATGCGGTTGTCGGAGGCCGAGGTGAAGTACGCGTAGACCATGCGGTCCGAGGCGTAGTCGGGGGAGACGGCGAGCCCGAGGAGGCCGCCCTCGCCGGCCGCCGAGACGCCCGGCACCTCGCCCACTTCGGTCTTCCTGCCGGTCTTCTCGTCGACCCGCACGATCGTCCCGTCGTCCCGGGAGGCGACGAGCAGCCCGCCGCCCGGCAGCGGAGCGAGACCCCAGGGGGAGTCCAGGCCCTCGGCGACGGTGCGCACCACCTTCACCGAGCCCTTGGCGGGCGGTGTCTCGTCGGCCTGCCGCGGCGGCGCGGACGACCCCGGCGCCGTACGGCTCGGGGAGGCGCTGTCGTCCTTGCCGGAGGGACCTCCGCCGTCGGAGGAGCAACCGGCCGTCAGCAGGAGCGCGGCGGCGGCCAGCAGGGCCGGGACGGCTCGACGTTGCACGATCATGGTCCCTTCGACGGGGCAGGTCCTCTCCCTGTCATACACCGCTCGCGGCTCAGAGGTTCCCGATCACGCAACGCCGTAGCCGGAACACGGGGTTTGCCCGGAACGCACCCGCGGAAACGGGGCTCAGTCCCACGACCCCCGGGCCGGCGGCAGCGCGGCTATCTCCCGGAGATCGTCGAGGGTCAGGTGCACGTCCGCGGCGGCCGTGTTCTCCGTGACCCAGCGCTCCTGCTTCGTGCCCGGGACCGGGACCACGTGCGGGCCCTGGGCCAGCACCCACGCGAGGGCGACCTGGCCGGGAGTGACGTCCGTGCCGTGCCGGCGGGCCACGCGCCGCAGGCCCGCGACGACCGGCTGGTTCGCGGCCATCATCTCGCCCGTGAAGCGGGGGTGCCGGGCGCGCGGGTCGTCCGCCTCGAAGCCGGCGCCGGGGCGCAGCCTGCCGGTCAGGAAGCCGTTGCCCAGCGGCATCGCGGCGAGGAATCCCACGCCCCGCGTCCGGCACCACGGCAGCAGGGTCTCCAGCGCCTCCGGGGACCACACCGACAGCTCGGCCTGCACCGCGCTCACCGGGAAGACCTGCTGCACCCGTTCCAGCTGCCGGATCGTTCCGTCGTGCAGCCGGGCCCCGGCGCGGCGGCCGGCCCGCGCGCCCACCGCGCACAGGCCCAACGCCCGTACTTTCCCGGCCTGCACGAGCTCCGCCATCGCGCCCCAGGTCTCCTCCACCGGCACCTCGGGGTCGGCCCGGTGCAGCTGGTACAGGTCGATGACGTCCGTCTGCAGCCGCCGTAGCGAGGCGTCGCAGGCCCGCTTCACGTACCCGGGGCGGCCGTTGGCGACGATGTGCTGGTCGCCCACGAGCAGCCCGACCTTCGTCGACACGAACGCGTCGGACCGCCGCTCCTTCAACACCCGCCCCACCAGCAGCTCGTTGGTGAAGGGGCCGTACATGTCGGCGGTGTCCAGCAGGGACGCGCCCAGGTCGAGCGCCCGGTGCACCGCCCTGAGCGACTCGTCGCCGCGTCGCCGCGACGCGCTGTACGCCCAGCTCATCGGCATGCACCCGAGTCCGACGGCCCCCACCGCGAGCGCCGCCGCGCCGATCGTCCTGCGCTCCACCTGGTCGTGACCCTCCCTGTTCGAGCCACCCCAACCTAACCTCTGCCGTCACACGCACCTGACATAGCCTCCAGAGCATGACTGCTGACGTGTGGCTGCCCATCCCGCCGGACGAGATCGAGGGACTCCCCGAGGGGCCGGACTACCGCTTCTGGAACGGCGAGGCGGACTTCCCCGCGGACCCGGCCGACTGCGCCTTCTACGTCGTCCCCTACATGAAGCCCAGCCCGCTGTGCGTACGTCCCCTGGGGCGGATGAACAACGTCCGCGTCGTGCAGACCCTCTCGGCCGGGATCGACCACGTGGAGCCGGGGCTCGCGCAGCTGCCCTCCGGTGTCCGGCTGTGCAATGCGCGCGGGGTGCACGAGGCGAGCACCGGTGAGCTCACGCTGGCGCTGATCCTCGCCTCGCTGCGCGGGATCCCCGACTTCGTGCGCGCGCAGGACCGGGGGGAGTGGCTCGGCGGGTTCCGGCCCGCGCTCGCCGACAAGAACGTCCTCATCGTGGGGTACGGCTCGATCGGCGAGGCCATCGAGGACCGGCTCGTTCCGTTCGAGGTGGCGCGGGTGGCGCGCGTCGCGCGCTCCGAGCGCACCACGGCGCGCGGTCCGGTGCATCCGCTCACCGAACTCCCCGCGCTCCTGCCCGAAGCGGACGTCGTCATCCTGTCCACCCCGCTCACCGAAACCACCCGTGGCCTGGCCGGAGCCGACTTCCTGTCCCGGATGAAGGACGGCGCGCTCCTCGTCAACGTCGCCCGCGGCCCGGTCGTCGACACCAAGGCCCTGCTCGCCGAGCTGGAGACCGGCCGCATCACCGCCGCTCTCGACGTCACCGACCCGGAGCCGCTGGCGCGCGAACACCCCCTGTGGCGCGCGCCGGGGGTACTCATCAGCCCCCATGTCGGCGGACCCACCTCCGCGTTCCTTCCGCGCGCCAAGCGGCTCCTGGTGGATCAGTTGAACCGTTTTGTGAACCGGGAGCCGCTCCGCAACGTGATCCTTACGACGGGTGCCTCAACCGTCTGAGACAAGTGCGAGTACCGTCCGCAATCCTCCGGGTGCGGTGGGTACTCATATATCTATTGATCGTCACGGAGCGTAGAGAACCTATGTCCCTGAGTGACGAGACTGGTGTATCGTCCCGACAGGGGCTGCGCCGGGGACCAAACGGCGCCGGGGACGGACACTTCAGACTGTGAGGGGGGCGACAGGCGATGCACGGCCTATGGACGAGCGATCCGACGGGGCGGGGCTGCCGGCGGCGACCCTGGCGGGCGGCCGCGAGCAGACGCGGTCAGCACGCCGATCACGTCGGCCACCACACCCACCACAGCGAACACCACACCGATCACAGCCATCACCACCGCAGGACCGGCAGGGGCCGACGGCACGCCCAGCCGGTCCACCCAGGCTCGCGGGACCCGGGCGCGGCGCGGACCGGGAGGGCCCGGTGAGCGCGCCCCCCACCCCCACGCTGGACGGAGCGCTGCGGGCACAGCCTCCTTCCCCGGGCGCGCTCCTGCCCCGTACGCCGGTCACCGGGCAGCGGCCCGGCCTGGCCCCCAAAGTCGTCCTCACCCTGGCCTGCGCGGGATACGCCGTCGGTGCCGCGTTCGGCTGGGGCTCGTCCGAAGTGGCCCTGTTCATGGGCGACTTCGGGCTGAGCGCCGCGGCCGGCACAGCCGCCGTCTCGTGCTTCCTCTACGCCCGCAGCCGCCGCACCCGCTTTCGACCCGCCTGGCTGCTGTTCGGCCTCTCCTCGACCATGGCATCCCTGGGCAACCTGGTCTGGGGGTGGTACGAGGTGGTCCTGGGGCTGCCCGTGCCCAGTCCCAGCTACGCCGACCTGTTCTTTCTCTGCTTCGCCCCGCCCGCGATCGTCGGGCTGCTGGTGCTCGCCAAGCGGCCCGTGACGAAGGCCGGCTGGGTCTGCCTCGGGCTGGACGCCTGGCTCATCGGCGGCTCGCTGCTGACGCTGGCCTGGAGCCTCGCCCTCGCCCAGGCCGCGAAGTCGGAAGGGCCCGGCGTGGCGCACATCGCGCTGTCGCTGGCCTACCCGCTGCTCGACATCGCGCTGGTCAGCATGGTGCTCGCACTGCACTTCAGGCGATCCGCGGTGAACCGCTCCGCGGTCAACACCGCCATCGGCGCCCTCGCCCTGACCGTGATGTGCGACGCCCTGTTCACCTCACCGCTCATGCACCACGACTACCACTCCGGGCAGCTCCTCGACGCGGGCTGGTTCGCCGGCTCGCTGCTCCTGGCGTACGCCCCGTGGGCCGGGGCCCGCGCGGAGCTCGACCGGTACGGCACCGCCGGGCACACCCGCGTGGTGCACGAACACGTGCCGGGGCAGCGCGCCGGCGCCCACCACCCGGCGCCCCTGCCCGACGCCGAGCACAGCCGGTATCCGGCCACCCGGCCCATCGCCGGCTCCCTCGCCGCGCTCACGCCGTATCTGGCGGCCGCCGTGTGCACCCTGGGCATCCTCTACAACGTCCTCAACGGCCGCAGCGTCGACCGCGTCGTCCTGCTCACCGGGGGCACGGTGGTCCTCGCGCTCGTCGTGCGCCAGGGCATCATGCTGCTCGACAACATCACCCTCACCCAGGAACTGGCGCAGAAGGAGAACCACTTCCGCTCCCTGGTCCAGGGCTCCAGCGACGTCATCATGATCGCCGCACCCAGCGGCGTCCTGCGCTACGTCTCCCCGGCCGCCGCCGGTGTCTACGGCCGCCCGGCGGAGGACCTGGTCGGTACGGAACTGGCCAACCTCATCCACCCCCAGGACCTGGGCTGCGTCGTGCACGAGGTACGCAGGTTCCTCGCCGCCAACCCGGTCGAGGAACCCACCACGCGCATCGAGTGCCGCTTCCGCTCGGGCGACGGAGAATGGCTCAACGTCGAGTCGACCATCAACCGCCACCACGGCGGCCTCATCTTCAACAGCCGTGACGTGACCGAACGGGTGCGCCTGCAGGCCCAGTTGCAGCACAACGCCGAACACGACCCGCTCACGGACCTGCCCAACCGCGCCCTGTTCACCAAGCGCGTCCAGCACGCCCTCTCGGGACGCCGCGCCTCCGACCGGGGCGTGGCCCTGCGGAACACGGCCGTGCTGTTCATCGACCTCGACGGCTTCAAGGCCGTCAACGACACGATCGGGCACCAGGCCGGGGACGAACTGCTCGTCCAGGCCGCCCGCAGACTCCAGGACTCCGTACGGCACGGCGACACCGCGTCCCGGCTCGGCGGGGACGAGTTCGCGGCCCTGATCGCCGGGGACAACACCCGCGACCGGGACGCCCGGGAGCGGCACATCCTGGAGCTCGCCGACCGCCTCAGGACGACCCTGTCCCAGCCATACCTCATCGACGGCAACGATGTCCGGGTCAACGCCTCCATCGGCGTGGCCTTCGCGGAATCCGGCCTCGGCGCCGGCGAACTGCTGCGCAACGCCGACCTGGCCATGTACCGCGCCAAGGCCGGCGGCAAGGGCCGCGTCGAGCTGTACCGGCCGCAGATGCAGCAGGACGTCGTCCGCAAGGCGGAGCTGGCCACCCGGCTGCGGGCCGCGCTGCACGACGGGGAGTTCGCCCTGCTGCACCAGCCGGTGGTCTCCCTGGAGGACGGCCGGATCACGTCGGTGTCCGCCCAGGCGCGCTGGCGCTCCTCGCAGGGGGTGCTCTTCACCCCGGCGGAGTTCCTGCGCGTCGCCGAGGACGGCGACAAGACCGCCGAACTGGGCCGGTGGATGATCGAGGAGGCCGTCGAGCAGGCCGCCGAGCGGCACGCGGCCGGGCTGTCCGCGCCGGTCGTCGTCCGGATGAGCGCCCGCCGCCTGCTGGACCGGTCGATGCCGCTCGGCTCGATCGAGGCGCTGCTCACACGGCACGGACTGCCGTCCGGCTCGCTGATCATCGAGCTGTCGGACGCCGACCCGAGGGTCTCGCTGGACGAGCTGGAGCGGCGTCTGGGCGCGCTGCGGCGGGTCGGCGTACGGATCGCGCTCGACGGGTTCGGCAGCGGCTACGCGGCGATCACGGCCCTTCGGCGGCTCCCCGTCGACGTGCTGAAGCTCGACCGCGGTCTGGTCGAGGGCGTCGTCGAGTCCGCCCGCCTGTACAAGATCACCAGCGGGCTGCTGCGCATCGCGGGCGACCTCGGGCTGAAGTCCGTGGCCGAAGGGGTGGACCTGCCCGAGCAGGTCGTCGCCCTGCGCGCGATGGGCTGCACGCACGGACAGGGAATGGCCTTCTCCGGGCCGCTCGACGAGTACCGGCTGCGCCGGGCGCTCGCCGCCGGCCACTTTCCGGTGCCGGACGGACCGGCCGAGCCGGCGTTCGCGGGCGGCGCCCCGCGGGTGTACAGCTCGGGCATGTCCGCCGTCATCGGAGGCGGGACGACCCTTCGTTCACATAATGAGACTCCCGTCCCACCCACTTGACAGTGAGTGCGTGCCGGGGGGAGGGTCAGTGCCATGCGCACCCGAATTCTCGTACTTGGAAAGCGCGTCGGCTGACGCTGAGCCTCGACCGCTCAGCGACCCCACCCGGCGCGCTCCCCTCGCTTGCCTTATGGCACGAGGGGTTTTTTGTTGCACGGGCGCCTTCCGTGCAGCAGCCGAAGACCGCCCAAACCTCGCATAAACCCTCAGCATCTGAGAAGAGAATGCCGATGACCGAGCAGGCCACCGGGGCCCACCACCCGCAGCCCCGGCCCCGATCCGGAGGACACTCCGCCCCCGAGCAGGTGACGGGCGCACAGTCCCTCATCCGCTCTCTCGAGGAGGTCGGCGCCGACACGGTATTCGGCATTCCCGGCGGTGCGATCCTCCCGGCCTACGACCCGCTGATGGACTCCACCAGGGTGCGCCACGTCCTGGTCCGCCACGAGCAGGGCGCCGGTCACGCCGCCACCGGCTACGCCCAGGCCACCGGCAAGGTCGGCGTCTGCATGGCCACGTCCGGCCCCGGCGCCACCAACCTGGTCACCCCGATCGCCGACGCGCACATGGACTCCGTGCCGCTGGTCGCGATCACGGGCCAGGTGGCGTCCAAGGCGATCGGCACGGACGCCTTCCAGGAGGCGGACATCGTCGGCATCACCATGCCGATCACCAAGCACAACTTCCTCGTCACCAAGGCCGAGGACATCCCGCGGATCATCGCCCAGGCGTTCCACATCGCCTCCACCGGCCGTCCCGGCCCGGTCCTGGTCGACATCGCCAAGGACGCCCTCCAGGCGAAGACCACCTTCGCCTGGCCGCCCACCATGGACCTGCCCGGCTACCGCCCGGTGACCAAGCCGCACGCCAAGCAGATCCGCGAGGCCGCCAAGCTGATCACCCAGGCCAAGCGGCCCGTGCTGTACGTCGGCGGCGGTGTCATCAAGGCCAAGGCCACGGCCGAGCTGAAGGTCCTCGCCGAGCTCACCGGCGCGCCCGTCACCACCACCCTGATGGCGCTCGGCTCGTTCCCCGACAAGCACCCGCAGCACCTGGGCATGCCCGGCATGCACGGCTCCGTCGCCGCCGTCACCGGGCTGCAGAAGGCCGACCTGATCGTCGCCCTCGGCGCCCGCTTCGACGACCGCGTCACCGGCAAGCTGGACAGCTTCGCCCCGCTCGCCAAGATCGTCCACGCGGACATCGACCCGGCCGAGATCGGCAAGAACCGCGCCGCCGACGTGCCGATCGTCGGTGACGCCCGCGAGGTCATCGCCGACCTGATCCAGGCCGTCCAGAAGGAGCACAGCGAGGGCCATCAGGGCGACTACAGCTCCTGGTGGAACGACCTGAACCGCTGGCGCGACACCTACCCGCTCGGCTACGACCAGCCCGCCGACGGCTCGCTCTCCCCGCAGCAGGTCATCGAGCGCATCGGGCAGCTCGCCCCCGAGGGCACGATCTTCGCGGCGGGCGTCGGCCAGCACCAGATGTGGTCCGCCCACTTCATCGAGTACGACAAGCCGGGCACCTGGCTGAACTCCGGCGGCGCCGGAACCATGGGCTACGCCGTCCCGGCCGCCATGGGCGCCAAGGCCGGAGCGCCCGAGCGGGCCGTCTGGGCCATCGACGGCGACGGCTGCTTCCAGATGACCAACCAGGAACTCACCACCTGCGCCCTGAACAACATCCCGATCAAGGTCGCCGTCATCAACAACGGCGCCCTCGGGATGGTCCGCCAGTGGCAGACCCTCTTCTACAACCAGCGGTACTCCAACACCGTGCTGCACTCCGGCCCGGACGACGTCAACCCCGAGGCCCGCGGCACCCGCGTCCCCGACTTCGTGAAGCTGTCGGAGGCCATGGGCTGCTACGCCATCCGCTGCGAGTCCCCGGACGACCTCGACAAGGTCATCGAAGAGGCGAACTCCATCAACGACCGCCCCGTCGTCGTCGACTTCATCGTCCACGAGGACGCGATGGTCTGGCCGATGGTCGCCGCCGGCACCTCCAACGACGAGATCATGGCCGCCCGGGACGTCCGCCCCGACTTCGGCGACAACGAAGACGACTGAGCGAGAGAGACGTAAAAGACCATGTCCAAGCACACGCTCTCCGTCCTGGTGGAGAACACCCCCGGCATCCTCGCCCGGATCGCCGCCCTGTTCTCCCGCCGCGGCTTCAACATCGACTCGCTCGCGGTCGGCGTCACCGAGCACCCCGACATCTCCCGCATCACCATCGTCGTCGGCGTGGAGGACCTGCCGCTGGAGCAGGTCACCAAGCAGCTCAACAAGCTCGTCAACGTGCTGAAGATCGTCGAGCTGGAGCCGTCACAGGCCGTGCAGCGCGAACTCGTTCTGGTGAAGGTGCGCGCCGACAACGAGACGCGCTCCCAGATCGTCGAGATCGTCCAGCTGTTCCGCGCCAAGACCGTCGACGTCTCCCCGGAGGCCGTCACCATCGAGGCCACCGGATCCGGCGAGAAGCTGACCGCGATGCTCAAGATGCTGGAGCCCTACGGCATCAAGGAACTCGTCCAGTCCGGCACCATCGCGATCGGACGCGGTGCCCGTTCCATCACGGACCGGTCGCTGCGCGCTCTGGACCGGTCGGCGTAACACCCGGAACGGGCGGTCGGAGCGCCTCCGTCCGCCCGTATTCCGAGACCCTCAGACTTCCCTTCCGCCCCCCGTCATACGGTGGGACGCAACACCTGCACTCCCGAGGAGAGAACCCAAAGTGGCCGAGCTGTTCTACGACGCCGACGCCGACCTGTCCATCATCCAGGGCCGCAAGGTCGCGGTCATCGGGTACGGCAGCCAGGGCCACGCCCACGCGCTGTCGCTCCGTGACTCGGGTGTCGACGTCCGCGTCGGTCTGCACGAGGGCTCCAAGTCCAAGGCCAAGGCCGAGGAGCAGGGCCTGCGCGTGGTGAGCCCGTCGGAGGCCGCCGCCGAGGCCGACGTCATCATGATCCTCGTCCCGGACCCGATCCAAGCGCAGGTCTACGAGGAGCACATCGCCCCCAACCTGAACGACGGCGACGCCCTGTTCTTCGGCCACGGCCTGAACATCCGCTTCGGCTTCATCAAGCCCCCGGCCGGCGTGGACGTCTGCATGGTCGCCCCGAAGGGCCCGGGCCACCTGGTCCGTCGCCAGTACGAGGAGGGCCGCGGCGTTCCCTGCATCGCCGCCGTCGAGCAGGACGCCACGGGCAACGGCTTCGCGCTGGCGCTGTCCTACGCCAAGGGCATCGGCGGCACCCGCGCCGGCGTCATCAAGACGACCTTCACCGAGGAGACCGAGACCGACCTGTTCGGTGAGCAGGCCGTCCTCTGCGGTGGCACCGCGGCGCTGGTCAAGGCCGGCTTCGAGACGCTGACCGAGGCGGGCTACCAGCCGGAGATCGCCTACTTCGAGTGCCTGCACGAGCTGAAGCTGATCGTGGACCTCATGTACGAGGGCGGCCTGGAGAAGATGCGCTGGTCGATCTCCGAGACCGCCGAGTGGGGCGACTACGTCACCGGCCCGCGCATCATCACCGACGCCACCAAGGCCGAGATGAAGAAGGTCCTCGCCGAGATCCAGGACGGCACCTTCGCGACCCAGTGGATGGACGAGTACCACGGCGGTCTGAAGAAGTACAACGAGTACAAGAAGCAGGACTCCGAGCACCTGCTGGAGACCACCGGCAAGGAGCTGCGCAAGCTGATGTCGTGGGTGAACGAGGACGCGTGACCCACGGGCCCCGCGGCGGTGCCCCCCGGCAGGGGGACGCCGCCGCGGGGGCTTCGCCCCGGACCCCTCCAGATCGGCACGTCTCGTCCGGGTGATCCATCCGCAGCGGCACAGGACGACCCCCCGGGCGCCACTAGACTGCTGCACAGATACATACGCGTCAGGCCCACAGCGTCGTGCGTCTCCAACGCGGCAAGCACCCCTCCACCGCCTGCGGCCGTCGGGACGGCCGTCCGCAGCACTGGACTTGTGAGGACTCACGTGAGCTCGAAACCCGTCGTACTCATCGCTGAAGAGCTGTCGCCCGCCACCGTCGACGCACTGGGCCCGGACTTCGAGATCCGGCACTGCAACGGCGCCGACCGGGCGGAGCTGCTCCCGGCGATCGCCGACGTCGATGCGATTCTGGTCCGCTCGGCCACCAAGGTCGACGCCGAGGCCATCGCCGCCGCGAACAAGCTGAAGGTCGTCGCACGAGCCGGCGTCGGCCTGGACAACGTGGACGTCTCCGCCGCCACCAAGGCCGGCGTGATGGTCGTCAACGCCCCCACCTCGAACATCGTGACCGCGGCCGAACTGGCCTGCGGTCTGCTGGTCGCCACCGCCCGCAACATCCCGCAGGCCAACGCCGCGCTGAAGAACGGCGAGTGGAAGCGCAGCAAGTACACCGGCGTCGAGCTGGCCGAGAAGACCCTCGGCGTCGTCGGCCTCGGCCGCATCGGCGCGCTCGTCGCACAGCGCATGTCGGCCTTCGGCATGAAGGTCGTCGCCTACGACCCGTACGTGCAGCCCGCCCGCGCCGCGCAGATGGGCGTCAAGGTCCTGTCGCTGGACGAGCTGCTCGAGGTCTCCGACTTCATCACCGTCCACCTCCCCAAGACCCCCGAGACCCTCGGCCTGATCGGCGACGAGGCGCTGCGCAAGGTCAAGCCGAGCGTGCGCATCGTCAACGCCGCGCGCGGCGGGATCGTCGACGAGGAGGCGCTGTACTCCGCCCTCAAGGAGGGCCGGGTCGCCGGTGCCGGTCTCGACGTGTACGCGAAGGAGCCCTGCACGGACTCCCCGCTGTTCGAGTTCGACCAGGTCGTCTGCACCCCGCACCTCGGTGCCTCCACCGACGAGGCGCAGGAGAAGGCCGGTATCGCCGTGGCCCGCTCGGTGCGTCTCGCCCTCGCCGGTGAGCTCGTGCCGGACGCGGTGAACGTGCAGGGCGGTGTCATCGCCGAGGACGTCAAGCCGGGTCTGCCGCTCGCCGAGCGTCTGGGCCGGATCTTCACCGCGCTCGCCGGCGAGGTCGCGGTTCGCCTCGACGTCGAGGTGTACGGCGAGATCACCCAGCACGACGTGAAGGTGCTGGAGCTGTCCGCGCTCAAGGGTGTCTTCGAGGACGTCGTCGACGAGACGGTCTCCTACGTCAACGCGCCGCTGTTCGCGCAGGAGCGCGGTGTCGAGGTGCGCCTGACCACCAGCTCCGAGGCGACCGAGCACCGCAACGTCGTCACGGTGCGCGGCACGCTCTCCGACGGTGAGGAGGTGTCGGTGTCCGGCACGCTCGCCGGCCCCAAGCACCTTCAGAAGATCGTCGCGGTCGGTGACTATGACGTGGACCTCGCGCTCGCCGACCACATGGTGGTCCTGAAGTACGAGGACCGTCCCGGCGTGGTCGGCACGGTGGGCCGCATCCTCGGCGAGGCGGGCCTCAACATCGCCGGCATGCAGGTGTCGCGTGCGGTGGCCGGTGGCGAGGCACTGGCGGTCCTGACCGTGGACGACACGGTGACCGCGCCGGTGCTGGCCGAGGTGGCCGCGGAGATCGGGGCGACCTCGGCCCGGTCGGTGAACCTGGCCTGACCTGCCCGGGGGGCTTCACCCCCCAGGTGCATTCCGTTCGTCCTGAACGGGTCCGTCCTCAGACGCCGGACGGGCTGAGCTGCTCAGCCCGTCCGGCGTTCTTCGTCTCCCGGACCCGCCGCAGGGTCAGTACCGCCGCTGCCGCCGCACCGGCCAGCAGCATCGCACCCGTGACCGCTGCCGCGTGCATGCCGCTGGTGAAGGCCTCCCGGGCCGCCGTCGCCAGGGCGTCCCCCGCGCGCCCCGGGAGCCGGTCGGCCACGGCCAGGGCGCCGCCCAGGGTCTCGCGTGCCGCCGCCGGAGCCGAGTCCGGCATGTCGTGCCGGAAGACGGCCGTGCCGATGGAGCCGAGAAACGCCATGCTCAGCGCGCCGCCGAACTCCGTGCCCGTCTCCAGCAGGGACGATGCCGCGCCGGCCTTCTCGGCCGGGGCGGCGCTCAGGGCGAGGTCCGTGACCTGTGACATCACCGCGACGATGCCGCAGGCCAGGACGGCGCAAGCGGCGAGCAGCAGCCAGAGGGAGCCGGTTCCGGCCAGGGTCAGCATCACGTAGCCGCACGCGGCGACCGCGAAGCCTCCGCCGATCACGTGGGCGCGTGCGACGCCCCGCTGGACGAGCTGTGCGCAGACGGGCGCGGCGAGTGCGATGGGCACCGACGGCAGCAGGCTCCACAGCGCCGCTTCGAGGGGGCCTTTGTCCAGGACCGACTGGATGTACTGCGTCGTGAAGAACGCCGAGCCCATCATGCCGAAGGCGGCGGCGAGGTTGAGGACGAGCGCCGGGCTGAAGCCGGGGGCCCGGAACAGGTCCGGGGAGATCAGGGGGGAGGCCGTCGTGCGCTGGCGGTGGACGAACAGCGCGGCGAAGAGCAGGCCGACGGTCACCGACATCACGTACCGCACGTTCCAGCCCTCGGCCGCGAGTTCCTTCAGGCCGTAGATCACGGGGAGCACCGCCGCCATCGACACCGGGACGCTCAGCAGGTCGAAGCGGCCGGGGTCCGGCGTGCGCGACTCGGGCAGCAGGGCGGGTCCGAGGACCAGGAGCAGCAGCATCGCGGGCAGGTTGACCAGGAAGACCGAGCCCCACCAGAAGTGCTCGACCAGCATGCCGCTCATGACCGAGCCGAGCGCGATGCCGGCCGTCATCACGCCCGACCAGACACCGATCGCCTTGGTGCGCTGCGCGGGGTCCGTGAACATCGTGCGGACCAGGGCCATGGTGGACGGCATCAGCGTCGCGCCGCCGATGCCGAGGACCGCGCGGGCGGCGATGAGGGTCTCGGCGCTGTTCGCGTAGGCGGCGATCAGGGAGGCCGTGCCGAATGCGGCGGCGCCGATCAGCAGCAGCCTGCGGCGGCCGATGCGGTCGCCGAGCGAGCCCATCGTCATCAGCAGGCCGGCCAGCACGAAGCCGTAGATGTCGAAGATCCACAGCTGCTGGGTGGCGCTCGGTTCCAGATCGGCGGTGATCGCGGGAATCGCGAAGTAGAGGACCGAGACGTCCATCGAGACCAGCAGCAGCGGGAGCATCAGCACGCCGAGGGCCGTCCATTCACGGCGGCCGGCGAGGGCGGGAGAGGGCGGGGGGTTCGTCGTCATGGACAGGACTGTACGGTCGTATTAAACGCTTGTCTAGTACGTCTGTTTAATACGAGCGTCTGGATAACGGACTAGGCTGGCGTGCCATGGGACACCGTGAGGATCTGCTGGAGGGCGCGAAGCGCTGCCTGCTGGCGAAGGGCTTCCTGCGCACGACGGCGCGCGACATCGTCAAGGAGTCGGGGACCAACCTGGCGTCGATCGGCTACCACTACGGCTCCAAGGACGCGCTGCTGGCCCAGGCGTACGTGGAGATGGTGGAGGGCATGTCCGACGCCTTCGAGGGCGGCGGTGCGCTGCGCGGGGAGCCGGGCTCGCTGGAGCGCTTCACCGACGTCTGGGCGAACATCATCCAGACCATGCGGGAGCCCGGTTCGCTGTGGCGGCTCAGCATGGAGATCGTGGCCATGGGGGATCAGCTGCCGGAGGTGCGGGCGCATCTCGCGCGGGCCCAGCGGGAGGGCGCGCGCGGCATCCTGCCGCTCTTCCTCGGCGGGCACGAGGACGACGTGACGGACGAGCAGGTGGACACCCTCGGGTCCTTCTACCTGACCCTGATGATGGGCCTGATGGCGCAGTGGACCTTCGACCCGGAGAGCGCGCCGGACGCCGAGCGGCTCACCGCCGGGCTGCGACAGGTGATCGAGGCCGCCGGGGGGAAGTGACGCCTCACCCGGTGCGCCGACGACCTGGTGGGCCCGTCCTCACAGGCGGTGCGCCTTCAGGGCCATGTGCAGCAGCAGGCGGTCCTCGCCGTCGTCCAGGTCGAGGCCGGTGAGCTTCTCGATGCGGGACAGACGGTAGTACAGGGTCTGGCGGTGGATGCCGAGTTCGGCGGCGGCCCGGGCGGCCTGGCCGGCGCAGTCGAGGAAGACCTCGGCGGTCCGGGCGAGTTCCTGGTGGGCCGGGGTGAGCAGCGCGCGGGCGACGGGGTCGTGGGCGACGTCGGGTGGCAGGGCCGTGAGCAGCCGGAACGGCCCGATCGACGCCCACTGCGCGACCGGCCCGAACCGCGCCTCGGCCCGTGCCGCCCGTGCCGCCGCCGACGCCTCGCGCCAAGCGGTGGCCGTTTCGGCGAGCCCGGAGCGCGGGGTGGCGATGCCGGCGGCCGGTGCCCGTGCCGGTGTCGCTGCCGGGCGCGGGCCGCTGCCGCTCGGCCCACCGCTCTCCACGCCGCTTCCCCCACGCGCCCTCTCCAGCAGCCGCCCCGCCGCCGTGGTCGCCGGCGTCAGCACGTCCGAGGAGCGCAGGCGGATCAGCACCGCCAGGCACTGGGCCGTCGCCCCCCACGGCAGGGTGCACAGCGCCGTCGCCCCCGGGATCGCGCGGACCGACGGGGCGTCGTCCGGGTCGGCCGAGGGCCAGGGCGCGACACACACCAGGGCGTGGAGGCCGTCGGCGCGGGGACCGAGGGCCGTGCGGAGCTCGGCGACGGCCATGTCGCCCTGCCAGCCGGGCTCGGCGGTCAGGACGGCCCGGAGCTCCCGGCTGAGGTCGGCGCCGTGCTGTGCCTCGTCCGCGAGCAGGGCACCGATGCGGGCCGTGACCCGCATGGCGGCGGACAGCTGTTGCTCGCTCGGGCCGGGATCGTCGTCCAGCAGCCAGACGTAGCCGTGCACCACTCCCCGGTGCCGGACGGGGAGGCAGATCCGGCCCCGCAGGACCCCGGCCTCCGGTGTCGGCGGGATACGGACCGGTTCCGTCGCGCGGGTGATGCCGAAGCCCTCGAACCAGGCCCGCACCGCGGCCGTCGAGCGGCGGGTGAGGATCGAGCGGGTGCGCACCGGGTCCAGGGCCGAGGGATCGAGGTCGCCCTCACTGTCGTAGGCACCGAAGGCGATCAGCTCGAAGTCCCGGTTCTCCAGGGTCGCGGGCGCGCCGAGCAGCTCCGAGATCTCGTCGACCAGCTCCTCGTAGTCGCCCCTGTGTTCCGACGTCACCCGGGCATTGTCGCGCACTTCCCGGGCCCCTTCATACATCTGTCTGAGATCTCCGGCACGGATGCGTGACAGCTGTCGATGGCCGACGATCGGAGGGATCCTTAGGTTTCACGGTGGTTCTCCGTGCCGTACCCGATGCGTCGCCGCGAGGGGTCCGGCCTTCACGTTGCTTGTGCTCTGGAGGTGCCCCGTGCTGGGTCCCGTGATTCTCGCCGCGTCACGCAGCGACCGGATGCGACGCCTGATCTCGGCGGCCCCGGTGACCAAGCAGGTCGTCGACCGCTTCATCCCCGGCGAGGACGTCGACGACATCGTCCCCGTCGTACTCGACCTGACCGGGCAGGGACTGGAGCTGACGATGGACGTCGTCGGCGAGGACATCACCAGCCCCGCGCAGGCCGCCGCCGCCCGGGACGCCTACCTGGAGCTCGTGGACCGCCTCAAGCCGCTGGAGCTCGGCACCCGCGCCGAGATGTCGGTCAAGCTGTCGATGTTCGGGCAGGCCCTCCCGTCGCCCACCACCACCCTGTTCGAAGGGCCCTCCGGGCCCACCCCCACATTCCGGGGCGGCCACGAGCTGGCCCTGGAGAACGTCCGCCCGGTCGTCGAGGCCGCCGCCGAGATCGGCACCACGGTCACGCTCGACGCCGAGGACCACACCACCCTCGACTCGATGTTCGCCATCCACGAGGAACTGCGGAAGGACTTCCCGCAGACCGGCTGCGTGATCCAGGCCTACCTGTTCCGCACCGAGGCCGACGCCCGCCGCCTCGCGGAGAGCGGCAGCCGGGTCCGCCTGGTCAAGGGCGCGTACAAGGAGCCCGCCTCCGTCGCGTACCAGGACAAACACGAGATCGACCGGGCATACGTACGCATTCTGCGGACGTTGATGCAGGGGGAGGGGTACCCGATGATCGGATCCCACGACCCGCGCCTGATCGCGATCGGCCAGGAGCTCGCCCACCAGGCCGGGCGCAAGCCCGACGAGTACGAGTTCCAGATGCTCTACGGCATCCGCACCGACGAGCACCTGCGGCTGGCCGCCGAGGGCCACCGGATGCGCGTCTACACCGCGTACGGCACCGACTGGTACGGCTACTTCATGCGCCGTCTCGCGGAGAAGCCGGCCAACCTGCGCTTCTTCGCCCGCTCGATGCTCACCAAGGGCTGACAGCCTTCAAGGGCTGAGACCGACACACCGCTCAGTAAGGAGTTACGGAAAACATGGACGCTGTGACCCAGGTCCCCACCCCCGTCAACGAGCCGGTGCACGGCTACGCCCCCGGCTCGCCCGAGCGGGCCCGGCTGGAGGCCAAGCTGAAGGAGCTGGCCGACAACCCGGTCGACCTGCCCTGCACCATCGGCGGCGAGAAGCGGATGGGCGGCGGCGAGGCCTTCCAGGTCGTCCAGCCGCACAACCACAAGGCCGTGCTCGGCACGTACCGCAACGCCACCCAGCAGGACGCGCAGGACGCCATCGACGCGGCCCTGGCCGCCGCGCCCGCCTGGCGTGCGATGGCCTTCGACGACCGCGCGGCGATCATCCTGCGCGCCGCCGAGCTGCTGTCCGGCCCGTGGCGGGAGACGCTCGCCGCCTCCACCATGCTCGGCCAGTCCAAGACCGCCCAGCAGGCCGAGATCGACACGCCCTGCGAGCTGATCGACTTCTGGCGCTTCAACGTCTCCTATGCCCGCAAGCTCTTGGCCGAGCAGCCCCCGGCCAACGCCCCGGGCGTGTGGAACCGTCTGGACCACCGTCCGCTGGAGGGCTTCGTCTACGCGATCACGCCCTTCAACTTCACCGCCATCGCGGGCAACCTGCCGACGGCCCCCGCCCTGATGGGCAACGTCGTCGTGTGGAAGCCGTCTCCGACGCAGACCCACGCCGCCGTGCTGCTCATGCAGCTGCTGGAGGAGGCCGGTCTGCCCAAGGGCGTCATCAACCTCGTCACCGGTGACGGCATCGAGGTCTCCAAGGTCGCCCTGGAGCACCGCGACCTCGCCGGCATCCACTTCACCGGCTCGACCAAGACCTTCCAGTACCTGTGGAAGACGGTCGGCGCCAACATCGAGAAGTACCGCACCTACCCGCGCCTGGTCGGCGAGACCGGCGGCAAGGACTTCCTCGTCGCCCACCCGTCGGCCGACCCGGCGATCCTGAAGACGGCGCTGACCCGGGGTGCCTTCGAGTACCAGGGCCAGAAGTGCAGCGCCACGTCCCGGGCGTACGTCCCCGCCTCGATCTGGAACTCCGGCTTCAAGGAGGAGTTCGCGGCCGAGGTCGACGGCATCAAGATGGGCGACGTCACCGACCTGTCGAACTTCATCGGCGCCGTCATCGACGAGCGTGCCTTCGCCAAGAACAAGGCCGCCATCGACCGGGCCAAGGAGGACGCCTCCTGCACGATCGTCGCGGGCGGCAGCTACGACGACTCCGAGGGGTACTTCGTCCGCCCGACCGTCATCGAGTGCACCGACGCCGACAACGAGGTCTTCCGCACCGAGTACTTCGGCCCGATCCTCGCCGTGCACGTCTACGAGGACGACAAGTACGACGAGATGCTGACCCAGATGGAGTCCGTCTCCGACTACGCCCTGACCGGCTCGGTCGTCGCGAACGACCGCGCGGCCGCCGCCTACACGGCGAACAAGCTCCGCTACGCGGCCGGCAACTTCTACATCAACGACAAGTCCACCGGCGCCGTCGTCGGCCAGCAGCCCTTCGGCGGCGGCCGTGCCTCCGGCACCAACGACAAGGCCGGCGCCCCGCAGAACCTGATGCGCTGGACCCTGACCCGCGCCATCAAGGAGACGCTGGTCCCGCCGACGGACTACACCTACCCGCACATGGGCTGACACCCCGCCGCACCGACGGGCCAGGCCGAAAAGACCTGGCCCGTCGGCGTGTCCGGGGAAAGACTGGGCCGATGACCATCCGCATGCGCACCGCCCACACCGCCGACCTGACCCCCGCCGAACTCGACGCCGCGCGCGGCCTGCTGGACGCCGCGTTCGAGGGTGACTTCGGTGACGAGGACTGGGACCACGGACTCGGCGGTGTGCACGCCCTCGTCCACGACGGCTCGGGGCTCGTCGCGCACGGGGCGGTCGTGATGCGACGGGTGCGGCACCGCGGCCGGTGGCTGCGAGCCGGGTACGTCGAGAACGTCGCCGTCCGCGCCGACGCCCGGCGCACCGGCCTCGGCGGACGGGTGATGGCGGAGCTGGAACGCGTCGTCGACCGGGCCTACGATCTCGGCGCCCTCTCCGCCAGCGACGAGGGCGCCCGCCTCTACACCTCCCGGGGCTGGCGGCTCTGGGACGGCCGGGTGCACGCCCTCAGCCCGCTCGACGGCATCGTCCGGCTGCCCGAAGAAGAGGCCAGCACGTTCGTGCGGCCCTCGCCGGTCCGCTCGACCCCGCGCACGAACTCGTCTTCGACTGGCGCGACGGTGATGTGCTCTAAGAGAGCGCCGCAGGTCAGGACGGTGTGACCCAGTCGGCCGTCTCAGATAGTAGGAAGTCCGAGTAATTGTGGAGACAGACGCTCCGGCCTCCCTTAGCTTTGTAGGAGCCGAACGTCTCGCTCGACCAAGCGAAGGGCGGTCGTGAGCCGGGCCCCGTGCAGGCAACCCCTGCGGCACCGCGCTCCCCGCCCCATCCGGCGTCTCGCAACCCTCCCTGTTGCACTCCGCGCTGTCGAAGGAGTCGATTTCCCATGGCCGAGACGACCGTCCGCCGCCGAGTCCGTCACGTTTCCCGTACGACCGAGTCCGACCGGAAGAACGCCGCCGCCGCGCTCCAGCGCGCCCTGGACCGCAGGGACAACGGCGGGTCGAGCGGCCACTGAGCCGCACGCCGCGACCGACCGGGAGCCGCCCGACGAGGTGCGGCGCGGGGCCTCACGCCCCGCGCCGCACCTCGAAATGGTCGATCCGCTCGCCGCTCGACGCCAGCGCCGACACCTTCAGCTCCGGCCTGGCGCCGCCGACCGCCTCCACCGAGAGGAACGAGAAACCGCGGTAACGCACCCGTGACCACTGCGCCGACTCCTCCTTGGTGCCCTGCGACCTGGTCCACCGGAACGTGCTGACCGCCTCGTGGTCGGCGGTGTTGCCCTCGTAGCTCTCCTTCACGCCGTCGGGGAAGCCGTACAGCTCCTTGCCGCCGCCGCCCGCGGTGACGTAGACGATCCCGTCCCGCCGCGGGTCCGTCGTGCCGCCGACCGGCACCGGCCGGCCCACCTCGCCGCCCTTGACGGCGTCGGTCCGCTCGTAGACGTGGTTGTGCCCGTTGATCACCAGGTCCACCTCGTGCCGGGCGAACAGCGGCAGCCACTCGGCGCGCACCCCGCCGTCGGAGGCGTGCGTGGACGTCGAGTACGCGCAGTGGTGGAAGAAGACGACGATGAAGTCGACGTCCTTCGAAGCCCGCAGCTCGCCGAGCTTCGAGTCCAGCCACTTCGTCTGCCTCCCCTCCGAGTAGCCGAAGTTGGCGGGGATCTCGTACGACACGTCGTTCGCGTCCAGCGCGACCACACCGACGTTGCCGTACGTGAAGGCGTACACGCCCGGTGCCGTGCGCGCGTCGAAGCCGCTGTCCGGCAGGGAGAACCGGGCGAGTTGACCCCCGTAGCCGTCCGGCGAGTACCAGGCCTCCATGTCGTGGTTGCCGGTCGTCACCATCCACGGCACCGACCGGGCCACCGGCTCGGTCTGCTTCAGGAACCGGTCCCACTGGGTCGCGTCGAAGACGTCCGACTCCTTGCCCTTGCCGGTCGGGTCGGCGTAGCAGATGTCGCCGGCGTGCAGGTGGAAGGCGGGCTTCCGGCCCAGCAGCGTACGGTCGTTGAGGGCCGCCTCATCTCCGACACCCTGGTCGCCGAACGCGGTGAACACGAACCGCTCGGGCGGACGCGCCGGTGCCGTCCGGAAGGACGTGACGGTCGACCGGTGCCGTGGGGAGGCCGGGTCGAAGCCCTCGTGGCCGACGCCGTAGTAGTACGTCGTGTCCGGGCGCAGGCCGTCCAGCGCGGCGTGCAGGTAGTACTGCTCGACCGCCGCCCGGATGCCCTTCAGCTCCGGGGTGCGCAGGTCGCGCAGCTCCGCTTCGACCTTGCGGCCGAGGTCGTCGGGGCGCAGCCCCACCCGGACGTACGGCTTGCGCACCGCGAGCGGCACCTGCCAGGAGATCCGCATCTGCGTCTTCGGGTCGGCGCCGAAGGCCAGATGGCGGCCGAAGGGGGTGATCAGGGAGCCGGGCGCCTCCGACGTGCTCGGTGACGGGCCGCCGGTGGCCGTGGCACCGTTCTGCCCGGAACGGGAACCGGAGCCGGAACAGCCGGTCAGCAGCCCGCTCGCCACCGCGCCCGCCGTCACCAGGGTGCGCCGCCGCGACAGCCGCGTCCGCAGGTACTCGTGCTGCTCCGCCATGCTCATGCGGCCGGCGAGCTCGGGCGGGATGCCGAAGTGGGGGATCTCCATGTCCAGTGAATTTCCCAGCGGAGGTCAACGGCCGCACCCCATACGGGTGAACGGCATCCGACGGACGCGTGCCGTCCCCCGGCCGGGTGCATCCCGGCTGTCCGCATCCCGGACGCCGCATGTCATCCCATGGGACGAGGAGTAGGGTGCCCGCATGTCTCGCAGCCTCAATCTCGCAGTGATCCCCGGTGACGGCATCGGCCAGGAGGTCGTGGCCGAAGGCCTGAAGGTCCTCTCCGCCGTCCTTCCGCAGGATGTGAAGCTGGAGACCGAGGAGTACGACTTCGGCGCCCGGCGCTACCACGCCACCGGTGAGACCCTCACCGACGCCGATCTCGACGCCCTGAAGCGGCACGACGCCATCCTGCTCGGCGCGATCGGCGACCCGTCGGTGCCCTCCGGCGTCCTGGAGCGGGGCTTCCTGCTCAAGCTGCGCTTCGCCTTCGACCACCACGTCAACCTGCGCCCGTCGAAGCTGCTGCCGGGTGTGGCCACCCCGCTGGCCGGCGAACCGCAGATCGACTTCGTCGTGGTCCGTGAGGGCACCGAGGGCCCCTACACCGGCAACGGCGGCACCATCCGCAAGGGCACCGAGCACGAGGTCGCCACCGAGGTCTCCGTGAACACGGCCTTCGGTGTCGAGCGCGTGGTGCGTGACGCCTTCGCCCGGGCCCAGGCCCGCCCGCGCAAGAAGCTGGCGCTGATCCACAAGAACAACGTGCTGACCTTCGCCGGTCACCTGTGGACGAACATCTTCAACCGGGTGGCCGAGGAGTTCCCCGAGGTCACCACCGAGTACATGCACGTGGACGCGGCGACGATCTACCTCGTCACGCAGCCCGAGCGCTTCGACGTGATCGTCACCGACAACCTCTTCGGCGACATCATCACCGACCTGGCCGCGGCCGTCTCCGGCGGCATCGGCGTCGCCGCCAGCGGCAACATCAACCCCTCCGGCGAGTTCCCGTCGATGTTCGAGCCCGTGCACGGCTCGGCCCCCGACATCGCCGGCCAGGGCAAGGCCGACCCGACCGCCACCGTGCTGTCCGTCGCCCTGCTGCTGCGCCACCTCGGCTACGAGGCCGAGGCCGCCCGCATCGACGAGGCGGTCTCCGCCGATCTCGCCGAGCGCACCGGCAGGCCCGCCCGCTCCACCTCCGAGATCGGCGACGCACTCGCCGTACGCGTAGCCGGCTGACCCGCCGCTGCTCTCCGCAAGCCGCCGGGTCGCATCCGCGCCCGGCGGCTTCCGCATGTTCCCCGCCGGGTGCCACCATCGACCACCGGGCCGCAGTCACCCCGTTCCTTCCACGGCCGCCTCCGGGCGATAATCGAACGCGAGGCCGCGCAATGAGGAATGCTCGGACGTCCTAGCACTGGTCACCACCAGAGCAGTACCGAGCGCGGCCCGTCACTACAACCGGTGAAGGACATCAACCCATGACGACGCCCACGATCGAGCTCAAGCCCTCCGCCCACCCGCTCTCCGCCGCCGAGCGCGAGCAGATCCTGGCCCAACCCGGTTTCGGCCGCCACTTCACCGACCACATGGTGACGATCAAGTGGACGGAAGGCCGTGGCTGGCACGACGGCCAGCTCGTGCCGTACGCGCCGATCTCCCTCGACCCCGCCACCACGGTGCTGCACTACGCGCAGGAGATCTTCGAGGGGCTGAAGGCCTACCGCCAGCCCGACGGGTCCGTCGCCACCTTCCGGCCGGAGAAGAACGCTGAGCGGTTCCAGCGCTCCGCCCGCCGGCTGGCCATGCCGGAGCTTCCGGTCGAGACGTTCATCGAGGCGTGTGACGTCCTGGTGCAGCAGGACAAGGCGTGGGTGCCGGCGCACGGCGGCGAGGAGTCCCTCTACCTGCGCCCGTTCATGATCGCCACGGAGGTCGGGCTGGGCGTGAAGCCGGCCAACGAGTACCTCTTCCTGGTGATCGCCTCCCCGGCCGGGGCGTACTTCCCCGGCGGCGTGAAGCCGGTGTCCATCTGGGTCTCCGAGGACCGCGTCCGTGCCGTCCCCGGCGGCATGGGCGACGCGAAGACGGGCGGCAACTACGCGGCGTCCCTGCTCGCGCAGGCCGAGGCCGCGACGAAGGGCTGCGACCAGGTCTGCTACCTCGACGCCGTGGAGCACACCTGGGTCGAGGAGCTGGGCGGCATGAACCTGTACTTCGTGTACGGGAACAAGATCGTCACGCCGTCCCTGACCGGGTCGATCCTGGAGGGCGTCACGCGCGACTCCCTGCTCGCCGTCGCCCGAGACCTCGGGTACGAGGCCGAGGAGGGCCGGGTCTCGGTCGACCAGTGGCAGCGGGACTCGGAGAACGGGTCGCTGACCGAGGTCTTCGCCTGCGGTACGGCGGCGGTGATCACTCCCGTCGGCACGGTGAAGCGGGCCACGGCGGAGTGGAAGCAGAGCGGGGGAGAGCCGGGCGAGGTCACGCTGCGGCTGCGCCAGGCGCTGCTGGACATTCAGCGGGGTACGGCCTCGGACGCGCACGGTTGGATGCACCGCCTGGGCTGAGCACTCCCGGCCCCCGGGGGCTCCGCCCCCGGGGGCCGGGAGTGCTCAGCCCAGGC
>NZ_JAKEIO010000010.1 GCF_021474405.1 [Streptosporangium] indianense | reverse complement strand
GCCGGCGATCGGCACCCCGGCGAGGAAGCCGGCCTTGCGGCCGCGGCCGTACTCCTCGGCCTGCTGCCCTCGTTCGTCGCCCCCGACCCCCAGGAGCCGTCGTGATCCGCTTTGAGGATGTCTCCGTGACCTACGACGGGTCGGACGAGCCCACCGTCCAGGGCGTCGACTTCGAGGTGCCGGAAGGCGAACTCGTCCTGCTGGCGGGCCCGTCCGGCGTGGGCAAGTCCACCGTCCTGGGTGCGGTCGGCGGGCTCGTCCCGCACTTCACCGGCGGCACCCTGCGCGGCCGGGTCACGGTCGCCGGCCGCGACACCCGCACCCACAAGCCGCGCGAGCTGGCCGACGTGGTGGGCACGGTGGGGCAGGATCCGCTGTCCCACTTCGTCACCGACACCGTCGAGGACGAACTCGCCTACGGCATGGAGTCGCTGGGCCTCGCCCCGGACGTGATGCGCCGCCGCGTCGAGGAGACGCTCGACCTGCTCGGCCTCGCCGGCCTGCGGGACCGCCCGATCGCCACCCTCTCCGGTGGCCAGCAGCAGCGCGTCGCGATCGGCTCGGTCCTCACCCCGCACCCGAGCGTCCTCGTCCTGGACGAGCCGACCTCCGCGCTCGACCCGGCGGCCGCCGAGGAGGTCCTGGCCGTCCTCCAGCGGCTCGTCCACGACCTCGGCACGACGGTCCTCATGGCCGAGCACCGGCTGGAACGCGTCATCCAGTACGCCGACCAGGTCGTCCTCCTGCCCGCCCCGGGCGCCGCCCCGGTCCTGGGCCCCCCGGCCGAGGTGATGGCCGTGTCGCCGGTGTACCCCCCGGTGGTCGCCCTGGGCCGCCTGGCGGCCTGGACCCCCCTCCCCCTGACGGTCCGCGACGCCCGCCGCAAGGCAGGAGATCTCAAGCGCGAGCTGCACAACGCCGCCCCCGAGGGGCGCGGGGAACTGCGCGACAAGCCACCGACATCCCGCACCCGCAAGCGATCGACACCTCCCACCCCCCTGGGCGAGGTACGAGCCCTCTCGGTCACCCGCGGCCGCGTCCAGGCCCTCAGCCACATCGACCTCACCCTCACCCCCGGCGAGACCATCGCCCTCATGGGCCGCAACGGCGCCGGAAAGTCCACCCTCCTCAACGCCCTGGTCGGCCTCGTCGAGCCCAGCTCCGGAACCGTCCGCCTGGGCGAGGCCACGCCCCACCGCACCGCCCCGAAGGACCTCGTCCGCAAAGTCGGCCTGGTCCCGCAGGAGCCTCGCGATCTGCTCTACGCCGACACCGTCGCCGCCGAGTGCGCGGCGGCCGACCGGGACGCGGGCGCGGCCCCCGGCACCTGCCGGGCCCTGGTCTCGGAGCTGCTGCCCGACGTCACCGACGGCACCCACCCGCGCGACCTCTCGGAGGGGCAGCGGCTCGCGCTCGCCCTGGCCGTGGTGCTGACCGCCCGGCCGCCGCTGCTCCTTCTGGACGAGCCGACCCGGGGCCTGGACTACGCGGCGAAGGCCCGGCTGGTGACGGTCCTGCGGGCACTGGCCGCCGACGGGCACGCCATCGTCCTGGCCACGCACGACGTGGAGCTCGCGGCCGAGCTGGCGCACCGGGTGGTGCTGCTGGCGGAGGGCGAAGTGATCGCCGACGGGCCGACGGCCGACATCGTGGTGTCGTCGCCGTCGTTCGCCCCGCAGGTCACGAAGATCCTGGCGCCGCAGCGCTGGCTCACGGTCACCGAGGTCCGTGCGGCCCTGCACCCCGAGGCCGGCTGATGGGCGCCCCGACGACCCGCGTGCGGCAGGCCCGGGCCGTGCGCCTCGGCCCGCGCTCCGTCCTCGCCCTGGCCCTGGTCAGCGCGGTGGGCGTCGCCGGTTTCACGTGGCCCTTCCTCACCCCGCCGACCTCGCGGCTCAGCGCGCACGCCCAGGACGCGCCCTGGCTCTTCGCGGGCCTGCTGGTGCTGCTCGTAGCGGTGGCGGGTGCGGCCGTGGCGGAGGCCGGTCTCGGCCCGAAGGCGGTCGCGATGCTCGGTGTGCTGGCCGCCACGGGAGCGGCCCTGCGGCCGATCGGGGCCGGTACCGCCGGCATCGAGCCGATGTTCTTCCTGATGGTGCTGAGCGGCCGGGTGCTCGGCCCGGGTTTCGGCTTCGTCCTCGGCTCGGTGACGATGTTCGCGTCGGCGCTGCTCACGGGCGGGGTCGGGCCGTGGCTGCCGTTCCAGATGCTGGCGATGGGCTGGTTCGCGATGGGGGCCGGTCTGCTGCCGGGCCCCGACCGGCTGCGCGGCCGGGCAGAGCTCGTGATGCTCGCCGGTTACGGCTTCCTCGCCGCGTTCGCGTACGGCACGGTGATGAACATGGCGGGCTGGCCGTTCATGGGTGCTCTCGCCTCGAACGTGGCCTTCGACCCGCACGCGCCGGTCGCCACGAATCTGGCCCGTTTCGTCGCGTACTGCGTCGCCACTTCGCTCGGCTGGGACCTGGGCCGGGCGGTCGTCACGGTCGTGCTGACGCTCACCGTCGGGCCGGCGGTCCTCAGGGCGTTGCGCAGGGCCACGCGCCGGGCGGCCTTCGAGACGCCGGTCACGTTCGAGGCGTCCCGGCAGTGAGGCGCCCCACATGACCCGGGTCACGTACGAAGCGAGGTCGTGGAGACCGCACCAGGTCACAGCCGGAACCCTCGTCCCGGATACGGCCACTTCTAGCAAGAGAGGGCTTTGCGGGCAGCCTCGGTAGCTGTTCCTCTGGACCCGAGGCGGCGGCCTCCGATCCCCTGGGCCGCCGCCTTTCCCGTGGGGCGATCTCGAGGGGCGCCTCGCCCGTGACCGGCATCGAGATCCGCGTCCGGGTCCGGTCATGGCCGGGCGCGGACTGCCGGGACGCATTGTCGGGCCGGGGGTCCGCACGGAAGTCTCCTTGCCTGTGACCAGTGCAGAGGTTGGAGAGTCCATGCGTTCCCCGCTCATTCGTTCCTTCTCGCAGCTCGATTCCCTGGACCCGGGCCTCCCCGTCGTGACGCTGTTCAGCGGCGGGCTCGACAGTTCGTATCTGCTGCTGCGGCTGCGGCGAATGGGCATCCGCGAGGTGCACGCCGTGAGCGTGGACATCGGCGAGGACGAGTCCAGTGGGTACAAACGCCAGGTCGCCGAGGCGCTCGGCGCGACGATCCACATCCTCCACCGGCGGGCCGAGTTCGCCGAGAAATACGTCGCTCCCGCGATCGCCGCCCAGGCCGTGTACCTCGGGATCCATCCCGTCAGCTCCACGCTGAGCCGTCCGCTGATCGCCCACAGCGCGGTCGAACTGGCCCGTGCGCTCGGCGCGCAGGCCGTGCTGCACACCGCCAACCGCTCCCAGAACACCCTGCGCCGCCTCAACGGGGCGCTGACGCTGCTCGGGTACGAGGGCGTGTTCGGCAGCCCCTACGACCTCGATCCCGTCACGCGCGACGACAAGCTGGCCGAACTGCGCGACGCCGGCATCGATCTGCTCGCCGGTCGGATCGTCAGCGGCGATTCCAACCTGTGGTGCCGCGAGTTCGAGTCGGGCATCCTCGACGACCCCGAGCTCCACGAGGTCCCCGAGGAGATGTACACCTGGAGCCGGCCGACCGCCCTCCCCGGTGACACCGACACCCTCACCGTCACCTTCGAGCAAGGACGGCCCGTCGCTCTCGACGGAGAGCCGCTGCCCCTGACCGGGCTGATCGACCGCCTCAACCGGAGGGTCGGCGCGTACGGACTCGGCCGCTACTCCGGACTGGAGCACCTCGACGACGGCGAGAAGGTCCTCGAGATCCGGGAGATGCCCGCCGCCTGGCTCCTGCTCAGCGGCTACCGGCACATCGAGAGCGCCTGCCTGGACGCCGAACTCATCCGCGAGAAGCGGCATCTGGAGCAGGTCTGGACCCGCGAGGCCCTCGAAGGCCGCTGGTTCGGCGAACTGCGGCTCGCCACACAGGTGTTCATCGATGCCTGTGCCGCCCGCACCACCGGGTCCGTGACCTGGCGGCTGCGCAGCGGCGGTGCCGACACGCGCTCCATCACCGTCGGAGCGCCGCTGTATCTGCGCGACCGGGAGGCGTGGGAGGAGCGTTCGATCAGCGCGGAGTCGGCGCCGTTCGCCCCTGCGGCCGCCCCGGTCCTCGCCACCGTCTGACCCTCCGCTCCCGCTGCTCGCCCCTTCCCCTTCCTTCGCGGATCCCACCCGCGGTTTCACCTACGGAGTACGCCATGACCACTGCCGCCACCCGTCACCCCGCCGCCGACGCCGCCGTCAACGCCCTCGCCGGCCACGGCGGTCATCTGATGCCCTCGGCGCAGCTCTCCGCGCTCGCCGGTGTCGGCGCCACCGACTGGGCGCGGTTCGCCGCGCACTGGGACGAACTCACCCTCGACACGTACATGGCCGACGGGGGCACGTACCGGTACCGCCGCTACGGCCAGTTCGAGCTCGACCCGGCCGCGGGCGCCCTCACCCTGCTCCCGCACGCGCCGTACCGTCAGGAGTCGGACATCAATCCGCTCAACGGCGGCATCGAGCGCGTCTTCGACCCGCTGACGGAGTCCTTCACCGGTGACCCGCTGCTGCGGTCCGTCATCGTCGAACTCGGCCGGATCTTCACCGACGTCGACGGCACGGCGTCGTGGAACGTGAAACTGCACCCGTACCGCATCAGCGCGTCCGCCGACCAGCAGGGCCGGCCCGCACCGGAGGGCCGGCACCGGGACGGAGTCACCTTCATCACCTCGCTGCTCATCGGCCGCAGCAACGTCACCGGCGGTGAGAGCGCCGTCTACACCGACGCGGGCGAACACCTGATCACAGCTACCCTGTCCGAGCCCGGTGACCTCCTGCTGGGCGACGACCGCCGCACGCTGCACTCGGTGACCCCGGTGCACCCGGTGGACCCCGAACGCGCCGCCCACCGCGACGTCCTGGTGATCGCCTACACGGCGCGCTGAGCCCCCCTCTCCCGACTTCCACCTCCGCTGCCCTAGGAGCCCCCCATGACCGTCAAAGCGGCCCGCCGCGCCTGGCTGACCGATCTGCCCGTCCTGCTGGTGGCGGTGGTGTGGGGCTCCAGTTACCTCGCCGCCAAGGAGGTCACCACGGCGCAGACCGTACTCGCCGTGCTGGTCCTGCGGTTCGGTGTGGTGCTGCCGGTCCTGGTCGGCACCGGGTGGCGCAAGCTCAAGGCGCTGGACGGGGCGCAGCTGCGGGGGGCCGGTGTCCTCGGGCTGATCCTGTCCGGGATCTTCCTGTTGGAGACGTACGGCGTCGTGCACACCTCGGCGACCAACGCCGGGCTCATCATCAGCCTCACCATGATCTTCACGCCGCTCGCGGAGAGCCGGATCACGGGCAGGCGGCCCTCCGGGGCGTTCCTGGCAGCGGCGGGTCTTTCGGTGCTGGGTGTTCTGCTCCTCACGCAGGGCGCCGGGTTCACCGCGCCGTCCCTCGGTGATCTGCTGATGCTGGGCGCGGCCGTGGCCCGTACCGTGCACGTGCTGGCGATGTCGCGCATGCGGTCGGTGCAGGGCGCGGACTCGATGTCGATGACCACGGTTCAACTCGGCGGTGCGGTGGCGGTGTTCGCGGTGCTGTCCACGCTGCCCGGCACCGGCAGCACCACGTGGGCCGCCGCGGCGGAACTGGACGCCGGAGACTGGCTCTGGCTGCTCTACCTGTCGGTGTTCTGCACCCTGTTCGCGTTCTTCGTGCAGATGTGGGCCGTACGCCGTACGTCGCCGTCCCGGGTCAGCCTGTTGCTGGGCACCGAGCCGGTGTGGGCCGCCGTCGTGGGGGTCAGCCTCGCGGGCGACCGGCCGGGCTGGCTGGGGCTGCTGGGCGCGCTCCTCGTGCTCGCGGGCACGGCGTGGGGCCGCAGCGCGGCCGCCCCGCGTCAGACGTCAGTCGTCGAGCCAGCCGAGCCGGACCGCGCAGACACCGGCCTGGAACCGGCTGGCCGTTCCTAGCCGTTCGGTCAGTTCGGAGACGAGGCGACGGACCGTGCGCTCGGAGACCCCGAGCTTGCGGGCCATCGCCTCGTCGGTGAGTCCGCCCCCGAGCATCCGCACCAGCTCACGGTGGCGGCCGGTCGGGCGCCAGTCGCCCTCGGGGCTGTCGGTCGCCGACTCGGTCAGCACGGCGGCGCTTTCCCAGCTGTGCTCGAAGATCCCCCGGAACACCCCGACCAGCGTCTCGCCGCGCAGCACGATGGCGGCGATCTCCCCGTCCGCGGTCCGGGACGCCGGCACGATCGCCAGCGAGCCGTCCACCACGATGAGCCGCATGGGCAGGGTGTGCGCGGTGCGGACCTGGGCGCCCGACCCGTTCAGCCGCCGCAGATACGCCGTCATGTGGGGGGCGGCGGCCGCCGAGCGCAGATGGATCGTCCGCATCCGCACGCCGCGGCCCAGCACGAGCCGGTCGCGTTCGAGCCCCGCCTTCACCATCTCCGCGGGCAGCGGGCGACCGGGGTGCAGGGACAGCACTTCCTCCTCCGCCCGCCGTGAGGCGTCCTCCAGCACCGCGGACACATTGGCCATACCATCCACCACCTCCATCTGAACGGAGGCCAACTCCCGGGCGTGCACAGGCTGGAAGTCCGCCAACACCTGGGCGAGCGCGGAGCGGGTCCGTCGGACGGCGCTCAGCAGGGCGTCCGTGTGCTGTTCCTCGTCGAGGAGCAGCTTGCGCAGTGCGGTGTCCGGGGCGAGGGCCGTCCAGCCGCTGTGGTGGCCCGACGACGGCACCAACAGGCCGAGTTCGCCGAGCAGCTGGAGAGCGCCGGCGAGCTCGCTCCCGCTCCAGCCGCGGTGTTCGGTGAGGGTCTGCGGGTTCCAGTCCGCGTTGTCGAGAGCGAAGCGGTAGAGCTCCTGGGCTCGGGCACGCACGTCCACCGGAATGGGTCCCCCTACTGAGTGACGAGCGCTGTCCCCCGTGAAGCGCTCCCTCGGGGATCTTAGGAAGGGTCCCCCGCAGCGGGAAACCCGTGGTCCGCCATTCGGACCGCCCTTCGGACCGCCGTACCGACGGCGGAACGGACAGCGATGGACTGCACCCTGCTCCGCCGGCCGTCCGCCCCTGGCCATGGCCGGTGCCGGAACTCCCTCCGGATGGCCGCGGACGGCTCCGCCGGAACATGATGATCGCCCAGCGGTCGCCGCCGACCACGCACCGGCCGACCAGCGACTCGACACCTGTCGAGCGACGATCATCCAGGGGGACCCTCATGCCCGCTTCTCATCTGCTCCGTGGCCTGTTCGCACTTCTCGCCGCCGCCCTCGTCCTCGGGGGCGTGCAGTGCGCCGCGGACACCGAGACCGCGACCCGGGCCGTCGTGACCAGCGGCGACTCACTGATCTGGGGCTGACCGGGTGGCCAGACCGAGCATCGCCGTCGTCGCACCGCTGACCGGGCCGCGCACGGACTGGGGAGCGGCCCTCCTCGGCCAGCTGGAACGGATCCGAAGGGCCCGCCCGGACGCCGCCGAGTGGCACGTCTACGACGAGGCGCCGGAGGTCGCCCGGACCGTGGTCTGCGCCGGACACGCGGCGGTCGTCGGCCACAGCGACACGGAGGGCGCCCGCAGGGCCCTGCCGGTGTACCGAGCCGCCCGGCTCCCCTGTCTGCTTCCCTTCGTCAGGGCCGGGGCGCCCGCACTGAGCTGGGCACCGGACGGGGACGTGCTGGCCCGCCGGATCGTGGAGGCGGCGACGGCCCTCGGCGTGAGCGCGCTCGCCGTCGCCCCGGACGAGGAACCCCGCTGGCGCGCGCTCGGGCGCTCGGTCGTCGAGGAGGCCGGCAAAGCGGGGCTCGCGCCGGGCCCCGGTGGCGCGCTGGCGGTGCTGGCGCCGCAGGACCGGTTCGCGCGCTTCCTCAGGGGTACGGGTCCCGTCCTCACGCCGACGGACTGTGGGCTGGTCTCGTTCGCTCACCTGCGCCGGGCGGCATCGGACCGCGAGGTGTGGGCCGTCCACCCCCAGACGTGCGCGGTACGCCGCGCCAGAGCCGCTCTCACGGCACTCGCGCAGGCCGTGGCCGAGGATCACGCACCGCGCGGAACGGCACTGGCGGACGCCGTACGGGCGCGTTCGGGCATCCTGCTCACCGCCGAAGGAGCCCCCCTGGGCGACGGCTGGCTGATCTCCCGGCTGCCGTGGATGTGCTCGGCGAGAACGCCGCTGTGAACTCGGCCCCACCGGCGGGGTCCTCCCTCAACCGATGCTCACCGGCAGCTCCTTCACCCCGTTGATCCACGCCGACCGCAGGCGCCGTGGATCCCCGACGAGCCTCAGCCCGGGCATGGCGTCGGCGATCGCGTTGAAGATGAGGTTGATCTCCAGGACGGCGAGGGACTTGCCCAGGCAGTAGTGCGGACCGCCGCCGCCGAAGCCGAGGTGCGGGTTGGGGTCGCGGGTGACGTCGAAGGTGTCCGGGTCGTCGAAGACCTCGGGATCGTGGTTGGCCGAGGCGTAGAACAGCCCCAGCCGGTCGCCCTCGCGGATGCGCTTGCCGCCGAGTTCGGTGTCCTGCGTGGCGGTGCGCTGGAAGGCCGCGACGGGCGTGGCCCAGCGCACGATCTCCTCCGCCGCCGTGTCCGGGCGGTCGCTCTTGTACAGCTCCCACTGGTCCGGGTGGGTGAGGAAGGCGTGCATGCCGTGGGTGATGGCGTTGCGGGTGGTCTCGTTGCCGGCGACGGCCAGCATCAGGACGAAGAAGCCGAACTCGTCGGAGCTGAGGTTGCCCTCGTCCTCCGCCGCGACGAGCTGCGTGACGATGTCGTGGGCCGGGCACTGCTTGCGGTCGGCGGCCATGTTCATCGCGTAGGCGATGATCTCCGTGGCCGACTCGGCGCCGACCTCCTCGGTGATGGCGTACTCGGGGTCGTCGTACGCGATCATCTTGTTGGACCAGTCGAAGATCTTGTCCCGGTCCTCCTGGGGGACGCCCATCAGCTCGGCGATCGCCTGGAGGGGCAGTTCGCAGGCGACCTGGGTGACGAAGTCGAACGGCCCGGTGTGCGCGCGGGCGCTGTCGACGATGGAGTGGGCCCGCGCCCGCAGCCTGCCCTCCAGCGCCCGGATCGCCCGGGGCGTGAAGCCGCGCTGCACGATCTGCCGGACCCGGGTGTGCTCCGGCGGGTCCATGTTGAGCAGGATCAGCCGCTGCGCGTCGATGGCGTCGCGCTCGATGTGCTCGTTGAAGCGGATGATCGCCGTGTTGAGGGACGACGAGAACAACTCCGGGTGCGTGGAGACGTACTTGACGTCGGAATGCCGGGTGACCGCCCAGTAGCCCTCGTCCTGGAAGCCGGCGAGACCGGCCGGCTGCGGTACCCAGCAGACGGGTTCGGCGCGGCGCAGCTCGGCGAACTCCGGCAGGGGCACCCGGTGGTGCAGCAGGTCGGGGTCGGTGAAGTCGAACCCGTCGGGCAGCGCGGGACAGGGCATGGGCGGCTCCCACCACTCGTACCGACTCATCGGTCTGACGGCCCATCAGCTGTGCGGAGTTGCGGCGACGGTAGTAACGGGTTCTACAAGTAGCAAGAGGCACGGGCCTGCCAATTGCCCGCACGACTATTGCGGTCACCGAGTGGCCCTCAGCACACTGCATGCAGAACTAGAACGCGTACTAGTTCCGCTGAGCCTCCCGGAGAGGACCCGCACCCATGGCTGCCGAACCCGTGATCGTCGAAGCCGTACGCACCCCCATCGGCAAGCGCGGCGGCGCGCTCGCCAACCTCCACCCCGGCTACCTCCTGGGCGAGACCTACCGCGAACTCCTGGGCCGTACCGGCATCCCCGCCGACTGCGTCGAGCAGATCGTCGGCGGTACGGTCACCCACGCCGGCGAGCAGTCCATGAACCCCGCGCGCACGGCCTGGCTGGCCATGGGGCTCCCGTACGAGACGGCCGCGACGACCGTGGACGCGCAGTGCGGGTCCTCCCAGCAGGCCTCGCACATGGTGGCCAACATGGTCGCGGCGGGCGTGATCGACGTCGGCATCTCCTGCGGGGTGGAGTCGATGTCCCGGGTGCCGCTGGGGTCGGGCTCGAAGCACGGGCCGGGCAAGCCGTTCCCCGACGAGTGGAACGTGGACCTGCCGAACCAGTTCGAGGCGGCCGAGCGGATCGCCCGGCACCGGGGCCTGACCCGCGACGACGTCGACGCGCTGGGCCTCGCCTCACAGGAACGGGCTGCGCACGCCTGGGCGGAGGAGCGCTTCAAACGGGAGACGTTCGCGGTCCAGGTCCCCACCACCGAGGAGGAGCAGCACGCCGGGCAGGGCATGTGGCGCCTGGTCGACAAGGACGAGGGCCTGCGCGACACGACGGCGGAGGCGCTGGCCGCGCTGAAGCCGATCATGCCGACGGCGGTGCACACGGCCGGCAACTCGTCCCAGATCTCCGACGGGGCGGCGGCGATCATGTGGGCGTCGAAGCGGATGACCCGGGCGCTGAAGCTGCGGCCCCGGGCCCGGATCGTGGCCCAGGCGCTGGTGGGCTCCGACCCGCACTTCCACCTCGACGGCCCGATCGACGCGACCAACGCGGTGCTGGGCAAGGCCGGGATGTCGTTGAAGGACATCGACCTCGTGGAGATCAACGAGGCGTTCGCGTCCGTGGTGCTGAGCTGGGCGCGGGTCTTCGACCAGGACCTGTCGAAGGTCAACGTCAACGGCGGCGCGATCGCGCTCGGGCACCCGGTGGGAGCGACCGGGGCCCGGCTCATCACGACGGCACTTCACGAACTGGAGCGCGCAGACAAGGAGTTCGCGCTGATCACCATGTGTGCGGGGGGCGGTTTGGCCACCGGCACGATCATTCAGCGGTTGTAGACGTCCAGTTGACGAAGGTGGTGAAGGCGGCGGGGTCGAGGGTGAGGATCGGTCCCGCCGGGGTCTTGGAGTCGCGTATGGCGATGGTGGTATGCAGGGTTTTCGCGATTTCGAGGCAGTTGCCGCCTTGATCGCCGCTGTACGTGGACTTGCGCCAGGCCAGGGCCCCGATCGGCGCGCATTCGACGCATTCGCCGCCTTGATCGCCGCTGTAGCTGGACTTACGCCACTGAGTCCCCGCCGGAAGCGCGTTGCTCGCCATAGCGTTCCTCCATCACTCGCCGGATCAACTCCGCCGAATCCCTGAGGGAGAGTGCGGCGGCCTGCAGATGATCGTAACGGAGCGAGCAGTCCGAGACGGTGTCCGGATTCGCGGTCGGATGCCCGCTGCCGTAGCCCTCTGTGTAGACGATGCTGGCATCGCTTGCGAAGCGGTAGATGTCGAACGAGCCCTGCATTCCCGCGTGCGCTCCAGCCGAGAACGGCAGGATCTGGACGTTGACCCGGGGGTTGCCGACGAAGGACAACAAATGCGCCAGTTGACCCCGCATGGTTCCTTGTCCGCCGATCTGCTGGTGCAGTGCCACCTCGCTGAGAACCGCCCAGAAAACGGGCGGCTTCTCTTTCTCGAAGATGCGCTGTCGAGCCAGCCGCACGGCCGTGCGGTCGTCGAGGTTGCTCGTATCCAGCACGCCAAGAACGGCACGTGCGTACGCGTCGGTCTGGAGGAGGCCCTGCACCATGAGCGCCTCGAAGGAACAGATCTCCACCGCCCGCGACTGGAGCTCCGCCACCTGCTGGAACCACGCCGGAAGCCGGCTCCGCAACACCAACTCGACGAGGCGGGAGAACATACCGTCCGTGCCCAGCGCCGCATCCGCCCGTTCGCTGAACTCCGGCGTCGGAAGCTTCCGGGCCGTCTCGATCTGGCCCACCAGGGAGCCGGTGTAGTTGAGGATGTCCCCCAACTGCCGCTGCGTCAGCCCGGCGGCCTCCCTGTGCCGCCGCAGCTCGAAACCGTAGTAGTCGAGCGGCGACGCACCCGGGTCGAGGGAGTTGATGTGGGTCACGACGAAAGCCCCTCTCACGCAACGCGGTCCACAACCGAACCGGTTGTATCCGTTCCGTAGCCGAGGGTAGTCACCGCACGTCAGCCTCGTCTCGTGAACGAATACATTCCGGCCCAGTACGCGATGCGTCTGACTGTCGGCGCGCACGCCCCCCGGCACATCCGCCGCATCGTCCGCTCCTTCCTGGACGAGTGGCACATGCCCGAGCTGTCGGACGCCGTGGAGCTGGGCGTGACGGAACTGCTCGCCAACGTCGTACGCCACGTCCCGGACCGCCGCTGCGCACTACTGCTGCTGCGGCAGCGCACCGGCGTACGCGTGGAGGTCACGGACGGCAGCGATGAACTGCCGCGCATCCCGCAGGTGTCGGACACGGAGGCGGAGAACGGCCGCGGCCTCCTCCTGCTGGACGCGATGACCGACAAGTGGGGAGTGTCGCTGTGGTCCGGGGGCGGGAAGACCGTGTGGTTCGAATGCGGAGGCTGATGTCGTCTCCTTGAAGTGAACAGTGCTGCTGAACTCGGGGGACGAGTGCGATGGCGCGGATGGTCGGTGTGCACGGGGTGGGGAAGTGGCGGCTCCGCCGACACGCCCTGCCGATCTGGGACCCGGAGCACCGCACGACCCTCGACGTCATCCGTCTGCCCGGCCCGTGCAGCGCCGTCTCCTTCAGCGACGACGGCCTGCCGCCTGCGCCTTCGGCGACGACCTCGGCGTGTTCACCCCGGGGGTGAAAGTCCGGCCCCGTCATGTCGCCCGTAGCGGATCACCTGGGCGTACGGTCCCTCCGCCGGTCCTCCGCCCCGCTGCCGAGCACGGCGGCCGTCGTCACCGTGCGTGCCCGTGGCCCCTGAAGGACGTACGTGAGGGCGAAGCCCGCCGCCACCACCGCCGCTCCCCCGGCCGCGTCCAGCACCCAGTGGTTGCCGGTCGCGACGATCGAGAGCGCGGTGAGCAGCGGATGCAGCAGGCCCAGCGCCTTGATCCACCACCGGGACGCCAGGACCGCGATGACCAGGCCGCACCACAGCGCCCAGCCGAAGTGCAGGGACGGCATGGCCGCGTACTGGTTGGTGAGGGCCGTGAGCGTGCCGTAGTCGGGCCGGGAGAAGTCCTGCGTGCCGTGCACGGTGTCGATGAAGCCCAGCGTCGGCATCAGCCGGGGCGGGGCCAGGGGGTAGAGCCAGAAGCCCACCAGGGCCAGCAGCGTGGCGAATCCCAGGGCGGAGCGGGCCCAGCGGTAGTCGCCGGGGCGGCGCCAGTAGAGGACCGCCAGCACGGCCAGCGGGACCACGAAGTGGAGGGACGTGTAGTAGAAGTCGAGGAAGTCCCGCAGCCAGTCGACCATGACGACGGTGTGGTTGAGCCGGCGCTCGACGTCGACACGGAGGGCGCGTTCGACGTCGTAGATCTGCATGCCGTGCTCCTCGGCCTCGGCGCGCCCGGCCGAGTTGCTCCCCCCGGTGGCGGCGAGCCGGATCTGGGAGTAGGCGGCGTAGGTGACGCGCAGCAGGAGCAGTTCGAGCAGGAGGTTGGGCCGGCTGAGGACCCTCCGCAGGAACGGCACCAGCGGCACGTGCCGGAAGCGGGCCGGGGCGACGGGCGCGGGGGCGGGCGGTGCCGGTGACCGGTAGGCGGGCGAGGAACGGGACAGGAACGGCACGGCCGTGGCGGCGGCGAGCGCGCCCAGCAGGACGAGGTTGTCACGCAGCGGCCGGAGGAACGCCATGTCCGGCAGCAGCATCCGGGCCGGCAGGGTCATGACCAGGACGACGGCGACCGGCCAGACGTAGCGGTCCGAGGCGCGGGTGCCGGCCCGGCCGACGATCGCGAGCAGCACCCACAGCAGCTGGTGCTCCCACGCCGTGGGCGAGACGACGATCGCGGCACAGCCGGTGATCGCGACGGCGAGCAGCAGCTGGCCGTCGTCGAAGTACCGCACGGCCCGGCGCAGCGCCAGGACGACGACGGTCGCGCCGAGCACCAGGAAGAGCGCGATCTCCACGGGGCCGTCCGGGCCGAGCCGGAGCAGGGCGCCGTGCAGGGACTGGTTGGCGAGGTCGTCGGCCCGCCCGCCGAGGCCGGCGCCCGCGAGGTGGTGGACCCAGTAGCGAGAGGAGTCGTGCGGCATCGCGGCCCAGGCGAGCCCGGTGCCGGCGGCGAAGGTGACGCCCGTGGCGAGCGCGGCGCGTCTGCGGCCGGTGCACCACAACAGCGGCGCGAACAGCAGCAGGGTGGGCTGGAGCGCCGCCGCGACGCCGATGAGCAGCCCGCTGGTCCGCTCGCCGCGAGCGGTGAAGCAGCCGAGCAGGACCAGCAGGACCGGGATGATGCTGGTCTGGCCCAGCGACAGGGTGCTGCGGACGGGCAAGGACAGCATCAGCAGGCTGACGGCGACCGGGGCGGCCAGCAGGGCCGTACGGCGGCTGACCGGCTGGGGCAGGGCGCGAGCGACGATCAGGTCGAGGGCGACGACGAGCAGCAGCGTGCCGAAGGTCCATCCCCAGCCGAGCGCCTGTTCGGCCGAACGGGTGAGGGGTTTGAGGACGAGGCCTCCGAAGGGCGTGCCCGTGAACCGGGTGGAGTCGTAGAGCGAGCCGTTCACGTGCAGCACGCCGTTCGGGCCGACCCAGGTCTCCAGGTCCGTGAGCCGCTCACCGCGTGGGGTGGCGAGGACGGCGGCCACCTGCCGGGCGGCGAGGAGGGCGGCGATCAGCCACAGCCCGAGGCGGGCGGCGCGCAGGCGTGTGCGGACCCCGTCGGCGGCCGTCGCTCCGACGCCCTCCGCCGGTCGTCCGCCGTGATCCGCATTCGCCACGCCTCATCGGCCTTCCGCAGCAGTACGTCCCACATGTCCAGAATGCGGTGATATCTCCCACGAACCCTATGGGGAGCGGGCGCCCCCGGGGAAGAAGGCGCGGCAAACGCGAGACGGAAGGCACGACAGGCGCGGAACGGCTGATGGTCACCCTGCGGCGGAAGCGACAAGGATCACAGGAAGATCACATGAGAAGCGGTTGCGAGCGGACGGAAGCGCCAGTACAGCGACGGTTTACGTGCAGCCTGCAACGACTTCCGTACCGCCCGTAAGCGGAGCAAAGCCGCCTATCGTCGCCCTTTCGGCCCGTACGACAGCGCCGCCGCGCGGGACCGCGTCCCTGTCCCCGTCGAAAGGTAGGCGAGTCAGCCTTGTCGACTGCCTCAGTCGTCGCCCCCGGTTCCCTCGTGAAGTCCCGCACAGCGAAGACCCCCGACCCCACCGTCACCGACCCCGCGCTCGTCAGGCGCGCCGTGAAGGCGGCCGCGCTGGGCAACGCGATGGAATGGTTCGACTTCGGCGTCTACAGCTATATCGCCGTCACCCTCGGCAAGGTCTTCTTCCCCTCGGGCAACCCCACCGCCCAGCTGCTGTCCACCTTCGGGGCCTTCGCCGCGGCCTTCCTGGTCCGCCCCCTCGGCGGCATGGTCTTCGGCCCGCTCGGCGACCGCGTCGGCCGCCAGAAGGTCCTCGCCCTCACCATGATCATGATGGCGGCGGGCACCTTCGCGATCGGTCTGATCCCGTCGTACGCGACGATCGGTGTCGGCGCGCCGATCCTGCTCCTGGTCGCCCGGCTCGTGCAGGGCTTCTCCACCGGCGGTGAGTACGCGGGTGCCTCCACCTTCATCGCCGAGTACGCCCCCGACAAGCGGCGCGGCTTCCTCGGCAGCTGGCTGGAGTTCGGCACGCTCGCCGGTTACATCGGCGGCGCCGGCCTGGTCACGATCATGACCGCCCTCCTCTCCGCCGACGACCTGACCTCATGGGGCTGGCGCATCCCGTTCCTGATCGCGGGCCCGATGGGCATCATCGGCCTCTACCTGCGGATGCGCCTGGAGGAGACCCCGGCGTTCGCGGCCGAGGCGGAGAAGGCCGAGAACAACCGCCCGAAGACGCCCCTGCGCGAGATGGTCGCGGGCCAGTGGCGCGCGCTGCTGCTCTGCGTCGGCCTGGTGCTGGTCTTCAACGTCACCGACTACATGCTGCTGTCGTACATGCCGAGCTACCTGACCGGCCAGCTCCACTACGACGAGACGCACGGTCTGCTGGTCGTCCTCGCCGTGATGGCCGTGATGATGGTCGCCCAGCCGTTCGTCGGAGCGCTGACCGACCGGGTCGGCCGCCGTCCGGTGATCGCCACCGGGTGCGCGGGCTTCCTGCTGCTGTCCGTCCCGGCCCTGCTGCTGATCCGCGAGGGCAGCCTGCTCGCCGTCGCGCTCGGCATGGGCGCCCTCGGCCTGCTGCTGGTCTGCTTCACCGCGTCGATGCCCTCGGCACTGCCGGCGCTGTTCCCGACGAAGGTCCGCTACGGCTCGCTGTCGATCGGCTTCAACGTCTCGGTGTCCCTGTTCGGCGGCACGACGCCGCTGGTGGTCACCGCCCTGATCGGCGCGACCGGGAACATGATGATGCCCGCCTACTACATGATGGCGGCGGCCGTCGTCGGCGGATTCGCGGTGTGGCGCATGGCGGAGTCGGCGGGGCGTCCGCTGCCCGGTTCGGCGCCCTCGGTGGCGGGTCGACACGCCGAGTGAAAACCCGCTGACAGCGTCGCGCGCACCAACTATCTTCGTCAGCGCCAGTAGTTAGGGATGCTAACTATGCCGACGAAAGGTAGAGGTGCATGAGCGAGTCGCACGTCTGGGACGAGGTCGACGCCTACTTCACCGCCCACCTCGCCCCCGACGACGAAGCCCTGGCGGCCGCCCTGCGGGACAGCGACGCCGCCGGGCTTCCGCACATCAACGTCGCCGGGAACCAGGGCAAGCTGCTCCAGCTCCTGGCCCAGATCCAGGGCGCCCGGCACATCCTGGAGATCGGCACGCTCGGCGGCTACAGCACCATCTGGCTGGGCCGGGCCCTGCCCGCCGACGGGCGGCTGGTCTCCCTGGAGTACGACCCCCGGCACGCCGAGGTCGCCGTCCGCAACATCGCCCGCGCCGGCCTGGACAAGCAGGTCGAGGTGCGGGTGGGTCCGGCCCTGGAGTCGCTGCCCAAGCTGGCCGACGAGAACCCGCCCCCGTTCGACCTGGTCTTCATCGACGCCGACAAGGCCAACAACCCGCACTACGTGGAGTGGGCGATCAAGCTGACCAGCACGGGCAGCCTGATCGTCCTCGACAACGTCGTACGGGGCGGCCGGGTCGTCGACGCGGACAGCACCGCCCCGGACGTGACGGGCACCCGTGCGGCGATCGAGCTGATCGCCGGTCATCCGAGGCTGAGCGGCACCGCGATCCAGACGGTGGGGATGAAGGGCTACGACGGGTTCGCGCTGGCACGCGTGCTGGCGTGAGGCCCGCCGCGATCCGGCCGGACTTGTGAGACCTGTCAGACCTCGTGGTAGAAGCCCACGTTGACGCTGCGCGGGGCGGTGCGGTCCTGGATGATGATCTCGCCGCTGCCGCCCCTGGGCAGCGGGACCGTGCCGCCGTAGGCGAGCGGCTGGACGTACTCCCCCATGGTCAGCCGCACCTCGGAGGACGGGTCGGGCTGGGAGCCGCGCAGCCAGGTGAGCTGCCAGGTGCCGTCCGGACCGCACAGGAACTCCAGGTGGACGCGGGAGACGAACAGCCAGTCGTCCGGCGTGCTCAGCCGGCACACCGACTTGTCGCGGCCCACCCGCAGCACCGCGCCCGGCTCGCTGGGCGCGTCGGCCATGAGCATGCCGGCCGTGGCGCCCGCCTCCGCCTCCGCGACGGTGGCCATGGTGAGTTCGAGCACGTGCGCTCCTTCTGAGAAGTCCCGGGCCGTCCCCGGGGGCCAGACAGGTTCCTGGCCCGCCGCATGATAAAACGCCCGGCTGCGCGGTGTCCGGCACAATGGCCTCATGACCGAGCGAAAGCCACCGGGCGTCGGCTTCGAGTCCTGGGTCGACAAGCAGATCCGTGACGCGGAGACACGCGGGGAGTTCGACCGGCTGCCGGGCGCGGGCGAACCGCTCCCCCGCGACATCGAGAGCACCTACGACGAACTGTGGTGGGTCAAGCGGAAGATGGCCCGCGAGGGCTTCTCCGTCCTCCCGCCGACGCTGGCCTTGCGCAAGGAGGCGGAGGACGCGCTTCAGGCCGCGCTCGCGGCCCCGTCGGAGCGGATCGTGCGGAAGATCATCGACGAGGTCAACGTCAAGATCCGCGAGATGATGTTCAAGCCGCCGCCCGGGCCCCCGCTGGGAAAGAAGCCGTACGACGTCGAGGACGTCGTACGGCAGTGGCAGGAGCGCCGGGCGGATCGCTGAGCGGTTCGCCGACCGGATCGCCGACCGGGGCAATCGCCCCGGTCACACGTGCAGCAGCCGTTCGGCCAGCTCGCGGTAGTCCTTCAGGGCCAGTCGCAGCTGTTCGGTGTCGGCCGACGACACGGCCCTGCTCTCGCCGCCCTCGACGGACTGCCAGGAGTGGCGCAGGGTGCGACGGCGCTGCGTGACGGCCTCGGTGAAGCGGGCCGCGATCTCCTCCAGGACGTGGTCGGCCTCCTCGACGGCGGTCCGGGGCCCGTCGACGAACCCGGCGACGGCGTGCTGCAGCTGCCCGCCGAGCTTGTCGCACTCCTTGTCGGCGAGGAGGTGGGCCCGGTGCTTGGCGGAACCGGCCTTGTCGGAGCCGGTGCCGTGGTCGCCGCGCGGCGCTCCGGACCCCAGCCGGTCCGTGTCGTGCCGGTCGGTGAGGTGCCGGTCCGTGTCATGCCGGTCCGTGTCGTACGGGTCGGTGAGACGCCGCTCCGCGTCGTGCCGGTCGATGTCGGGCCGGTCCGCGCGCCGGTCGGTGCCGGGCACATCGGTGCCGTGCGCGGCGGCGCGGTCCGCGTCGGTGCCGGGCGGGACGTGGCGGCCGGTGCCCAGGGCGCTCTCGCCGCGGGCGTCAGGGGTCTCCGGCGTCTGGCCGCCGGACGGTCGGGTCATGTCGGTCATTGCCTCAACTCTCCTTCGCCTGACGTCGGTTCATCGCCCACGGCAGGTGCCCGCCGCGGGTCGGGGCCTTGCGGCCGCCGTTCGCTGCGGCGCGCTCGCGACCGCTGTCGTGCCGGCCGCCGTCGTCGTGGCGGGCCGGCTTCACCAGTTCCTCGAACAGGGCGCGGGCCGCCACGAAGGCCTCACGCATGTCTTCCGTACCCTGGCCGCCGTCACGGGCGTCCTCCGCGCGCAGGTGCGCCGCACGATGCACGCGCCGGTAGCCGTCGACGTGGTGGGCGTGGTGCACGGACAGCGCGGACAGCTGTTCCTCGTACTGCCCGCCGTCCGGGAAGCCCCGGGCGCCGGCGACCTCGGCGAGCAGCCGGTCCGCCTCGGCGACGGCATCGCGCGGCGAGTCGACGAACCGCTCCTGGGCGGCCGTCCAGCGCGCCTCGAACTGCTCGCGCTGCGCCGGCTCCAGCGGCCGCCGGCGCAGGTCGCCGTGGCGCTGCACGCGCTCGGTCAGCTCGCGCTCGGCCGCTTTGGCGTCACCGTCGTGCCGGGCGACGGCCCGCTCGTACTCGGGTCCGAAGCGCCGCTTCAGACCGGGGCCCTGCCGAGGGCCGCGGGCACGCAGGGTCATGACGGCCGCGATGATGACGACCGCCGCGATCACGATCAGAGCAATGATCAGGCCAGTGGACATGAATGCCTTCCGGGTTCTCGGCCCAACCGGCCCTCCTCGCGGACCGGTTCACTCATCGGGTAGCCCCGAAGTCCGTCTCCAAACGGTGTTCGGCCGTATCCGGGGCGCATACGGTGGCCGGAACTATTCGGTTGCGTGTCCGACGGGGCGCCTGCGGAGAATGCGTTTCGTGATGTGGACCGTGACGCCGGAACCGTTCGACTCCCCTGCCGCCGCCGCGCTCTGGCGGGCGTACTACACCGAGGTCAGCGACCGCTGGTACCTGCTGCACGACGGGCGCCGGACCGACCCGGCCGAGCTGGAGCGGGAGATCGCCGCCCGGAGCGGTGCCGAACTGGCCCCGCCGCGCGGGCGGCTGCTCGTCGCCCGGTACGACGGTGAGCCGGCCGGCAGCGCGGGCGTGCGCATGCTGGACGACACGACCGCCGAGCTGACGCGGGTCTTCCTGTACGAGCCGATGCGCGGCCGGGGCGGTGCCCCGCTCCTGGTCGGCGCCGCCGAGGACACCGCCCGCGCGCTCGGCGCCACCCGGATGATCCTCGACACCCGCGGCGACCTCGTCGAGGCCCGCACCCTCTACGCCCGCCTCGGCTACACGGAGACCGAGCCGCACAACGACGACCGTTACGCGGAACACTGGTTCAGCAAGAAGCTGACCTGACCTCAGGTTCGCTCCTCCACGGACCGCACGCGGTAGGGCCGTTCGCGTCGTGATCCGCAGAGTTCGCCGGTCAGTTCCCGTACGAGATGCTCCAGGTCGGCCGGCCGGTCCGGTCCCCACCAGTCGCCGAGCAGCTCGGCGAGGGACTCCTCGCGGGCGGCCGCCAACCGCGCGGCGACCTCGCGTCCCTCGTCGGTGAGGACCATGTCGACGCCCCGGCGCACGGCCAGGCGGCGTTCCTCGGCCTGCCGGGCAGCCTCCATGATCACGGTCAGCGGCACGGGCATGGTGTCGGCGAGCACGCCCGGCTCCACCGAGCCGTGGCGCCGCATCCGCAGCAGCAGCCAGCTCGTCGCGGGCAGCAGGTCGTAGCCCGCCCGGGCGGTGATCCGGCGGTAGACCTCGCGCCGCCCCGCGCGGGTGCCGAGCACCGACAGCGCGCGGCACACCTCGTCGTACGAGGACCGCTGCACCGGGTTGCTGGCGAGGGTCTCGGTGGCGTCGGGGGCGGTGACCGAGCCGCGCAGCCGGTCCTCCTTCAGGAACCAGGCCAGGACGAAGCCGAGGAGCGCGACGGGGGCGGCGTACAGGAAGACGTCGGTGATGGACACGGCGTAGGCGTGCAGGGCAGGCGGGCGCAGATCGGCCGGCAGGGCGGCGATGCCGCGCGGGTCGGCCTCCAGCGTGTCCACGGAGGTGCCGGGCGGCAGCGTGGCGCCCCGGAAGGCGTCGGTGAGCTGGTCGCCCAGCCGGCCCGCGAAGACCGTGCCGAAGACGGAGACGCCGAACGCGGCGCCGATCGAGCGGAAGAAGGTCGCGCCGGAGGTTGCCACGCCCAGGTCCGCGTAGGGGACGGCGTTCTGCACGATGAGCACGAGGACCTGCATCACCAGGCCGAGTCCGAGGCCGAAGACGAAGAAGAAGCCGCTCAACTCGGCGGTGGAGCTGTGTTCGTCGAGTTGGTGGAGCAGGAGCAGCCCGAGCGTGGTGATGCCGGTTCCGGCGATCGGGAACACCTTCCAGCGGCCGGTCCGGCTGACGATCTGCCCGGAGGTCGTCGACGCGAGCAGCAGGCCCAGCACCATCGGCAGCATGTGCACGCCCGACATGGTGGGACTGATGCCCTGCACGACCTGGAGGAAGGTCGGCAGGTAGGTCATGGCACCGAACATGGCGAACCCGACGACGAAACTGATCACGGCGGCGAGCGTGAAGGTCCGCACGCGGAACAGCCGGAGCGGCAGGACGGGTTCGGCGGCCCGCCGCTCGACGGCGACGAAGGCGACGGCGAGGACGGCACCGAGGACCGCGAGTCCGACGATCTGCCAGGACCCCCACGCCCAGGTCGTCCCGCCGAGCGAGGCGACCAGCACCAGGCAGGTGGCGACGGCGGCGATGAGGAGGGTGCCGAGGTAGTCGATGACGTGACGCTGTGACGTGCGCGGGAGGTGCAGGACCGTCGCGATCACGGCGAGCGCGACGACGCCGACGGGCAGATTGACGTAGAACACCCAGCGCCAGCTCAGGTGTTGGGTGAACAGACCGCCGAGCAGCGGTCCGAGCACGCTGGTCGCGCCGAAGACGGCTCCGAACAGCCCCTGGTAGCGGCCGCGTTCGCGCGGGGGCACCAGGTCGCCGACGATCGCCATCGACAGCACGATCAGTCCGCCGCCGCCCAGCCCCTGAAGGGCGCGGAACGCGATCAGCTGGGCCATGTCCTGTGCGGCTCCGCACAGCGCGGATCCGACCAGGAAGATCACGATCGCCGTCTGGAAGAGCCGCTTGCGCCCGTACTGGTCGCCGAGCTTGCCCCACAGGGGGGTGGCGGCGGTCGCGGCCAGCAGGTACGCGGTGACCACCCAGGACAGATGGTCCAGCCCGCCCAGATCGCTGACGATCGTGGGCAGCGCGGTGGACACGATGGTCTGGTCGAGGGCGGCGAGCAGCATGCCGAGGAGCAGCGCTCCGATGGAGACCAGGACGTTTCCGGGCACCTGCTCCCGGAGGGCCATGCCCTGGGGCGTCAGCGTGGTGGCGTTCCCGTCCTCGGCCATCCGACCTCCCGCGTCCGCTGTGACATTTTCCATCGTGACCGCTGTGACCTGTTATGGCCCGCCGGGCCCTTTTGGAAGCGGTGGTTCCGGGGGCTCGTCCACGACGCTGTGGAGAAGATCTGGATAATCTCTGGAGTTCGCGAGGGGAGGGAGGAACGCGTGGAACCGCCGAACGGTCACCCGTGCCCGGAGTGCGGCGCGCCCAGACAGCGGGACAACACCCCCACCTGCGCCTGCACCCACCGCGCCGCCGAGGCCCTGCGCGACGCCCGCACGACCCAGGCAGCGGCAGCGGAGGACTTCGACCCGTTGCGCATTCGCCCGTACGTGGAAATCGACTCGGGGAAGGCCACCGGTGGGCAGGCCGCCGACGGGCAGGCCGCCGACGGGCGAGCCGACTCGCCCACGGCACCCCCGCAGCCCTCCGCTACGGCAGACAGGTCGGCGCAAGCCCGTGCCGCCGCCAACCGGCCGCCCGGAAGCGGCGCGGAGGCACGAGCCGCCGCCGACGCCGCGCCGGGGCAGAGGGCCACTGCCGACCGGGCCGCCGAGCCCTCGGCCGCCGGCCCTCCGGATCGGGCCGCCGCAGCGGACGTGACGGCACCCGTCCCGCACGCCGATGCCGTACACCGCGGGAGCGCCGACCGGTCGGCTCCCCGGGCCACCGCCCCGCACTCCGAGGCCGCACCCCCCGCGAGCGGCGCCCCGCCGGTCTCCCCCGCCGACGTCACCGCGCCGCTGCCGGCCGTCGACCCGGGCGCGACCGCCGTACTGCCGGCCGCTTCCGGCACCTCTGGCAGCGCCGGCACCTCCGCCGCCCCTGCCTCCCCCGCGGTCCCGGCTCCCCTGGCCTCCGTCGCGACCGAGCCGAGCGTCACCGACCTGCGGATGTTCGACGGCGCCGGCGGGACGGACCGCGGCGCACCCGAGCCCCGCGAGAGCGGCAAGCGTCGGCCGCGCCGCCGCGGCACCCTTCTGGTCGCCGCCGCCGGAGCCTGTGTCGCCGTCGTCGCGGCGGCCGGGTACGCGACCGGGCTGTTCTCCTACGAGAGCCCGTCCCGGGACACCGCCCTGCCGGACGACATAAGGGCGAGCGTGCCGGACGCCCCGTCGAGCAGTGCGGCGCCCACCACTCCGGCGGGCAGCGCCACGGCGGTCGGTCCGGCCCCGGCGGCACCCCGGCCGTCGCCCTCCCGCAGTACGAGCCCGTCCGCCTCACCCTCGCCGTCCGCGTCGAGCGCCTCGGCGAGCCCGTCCCAGTCGCCCTCCCCGTCGGCGCCGCGGACATCGGCACCGGCGACCGGTGGCGACCAGGCTCCCCCGGAGGACTCCCGGCAGAAGGGCGGCCCCACCGTCCTGCGCCTCGGCGACCGCGGGCCGGAGGTCACCGAACTCCAGTTGCGTCTGCGTCAGTTGAACCTGTACATCGACGACGCCGACGGTACCTTCGACGACCGCGTCGAGGACGCGGTCCGCACCTACCAGTGGTCACGCGGCATCCGGGACGACGACCTCGGCGTGTACGACGCGGAGACCCGGAACAAGCTGGAGTCGGAAACCCGGGAGCCATGACGGCCGGGGCCGCCCCGGCTCCCACACACCGACGCCACGGCCACCGGCGACAGTGTTTCCGCTCGCACGCGCGTGACGCTCACGCGCAGCAAGGACGAGCCGGACGACTCGATGAGCCGGACGACCCCGTGGACGGGACGACCCCATGAGCCGGACGACCCCATGGACGGGACGACCCCATGAGCCGGACGACCCCAAGAGCCGGACGCCTCGACAAGCGGGACGCCCCCATGAGCCCAGCGCCCGGCCTCAGCCGGACGTCGGCCTCAGCCAGGCATCGGCCTCAGCCGATGTGCAGGCGGATCGTCCCGTCGCCCGCGGCATGCTCCACCCGCACCTGGGTGAGGTCCTCGACCACCACGTCCGGCTCGTGCGCCGCGGCCCGGGGCCCGATCCCGACCACCGTCATCCCGGCGGCGCGGCCGGCCGCTATCCCCGCTCCGGAGTCCTCGAACACCACGCAGTCCGCGGGGGCGATACCCAGCTCCGCGGCGCCCTTCAGGAATCCCTCGGGGTCGGGCTTGCTCGCGCCGACGGACTCCGCCGTCACCCGCACCCCGGGCAGTTCCAGCCCGGCCGCGGCCATCCGCGCCGTGGAGAGCGGCACGTCCGCCGAGGTCACCAGCGCGTGCGGCACCCCCCGCAGCGAGGCCAGGAACTCCGGCGCCCCGGGGATGGCGACGACACCCTCGGTGTCGGCGGTCTCCTCCGCGAGCATCCGGGCGTTGTCGGCGTGGTTCTGCTCCATCGGCCGGTCGGGCAGCAGCAGCGCCATGGAGGCGTAGCCCTGCCGGCCGTGGACGACCTTCATGACCTCGTCCCCGTCCAGCCCGTGGCGCTCGGCCCAGCGCCGCCAGACGCGCTCGACCGAGGCGTCGGAGTTGACGAGGGTGCCGTCCATGTCCAGCAGGAGGGCGCGGGCGGTGAGCACGGCGGTGGCCGTCATCGGCAGCTCCAAGGCTCGGGGCGCGTTCCAGCGCGGCAGAGGGGCTGACGGCGGATCGCGACCGGCACGCCCCGGGGGACAAGGCGGCCCCGCCCGCCGGTCAGGGAAAACGGGCGGGAGCCACTTTGTTCCCCCACGGTACAAAACAAGGGTGCCTTCGCGCCAGGGGCCCCCTGCGGACGTTCACCCACTGTTCAGCCCGCCCGGCTCAGCCGGTCACGGCCTCCCACAGGCTCCACAGCCCGAGCGCCAGCATCACCAGCGCCGCGATCTGCGTGATCAGCCGCAGCGGCACCTTCTTCATCAGCGCCTTCCCGCCGACGATGCCGAGTCCGGCCACGGCCCACAGGGCGAGCACCGCACCCAGGCCGACGGAGAGCGGGTCGTCGTAGCGGGCGGCCAGATTCGCGGTCATGATCTGGGTCAGGTCACCGAACTCGGCGACCAGGATGAGCATGAAGCCGGCGCCCGAGACCTTCCAGAAGGACTGGTTCTCGGGCTTGCGGACCTCTTCCTCCTCCTCGCCCTTCTTCAGCAGCAGCACCGCGGCACCGCCCAGGAACAGCACGCCCGTGAGGGCCTGCACGATCTGCTGCGGCAGCAGCGTGAGCACACTACCGGCCGCGACGGCGAGCGCGACATGCAGCGCGAAGGCGGCGGCGACACCGGCGAAGACGTAGGAGGCGCGGTAGCGGGTGCCCAGGACGAGGCCGGCGAGAGCGGTCTTGTCCGGCAGTTCCGCGAGGAAGACGACGCCGAAGACGACGGCCGTGACGGTCAGGCTGATCAAGGGTTCCTCAATCGGTCGGGGCTGCCCCACCGAGAGTGCTGGACTTCGCACGCGACACCTCGGCACGGCAGCACACTCGGAACCCGTGCCGGGAGGCACGGGTGTGCACTGCTTAGCCGAAGGTCTCGCTGGCAGGTCCGGGAAAGGACCGGCCTCCGGGCGCCGGCTCAGGCGGGCTGAGCAGTATGTCGACGGTCCGGCGAAGAGCTACTCCCCTTCTGCGCCGTCCATGGTACGGGACGCGCCTGGAGGGAAAAGTTCCGCCTTGAATCTTGTCATGTCATGGCCGCGTCACTAACTTCTCACCGGGCGCACATCTGTGCGTCACACGGCAGCGCGAGCATTCCTTCGCTCGCAGCCAACGCCCCCCTCTCCCCAGGGAGTTCGCATGCCCAGGTTCTACGCGCGTCGACGTCTGAGCGTCGCCGCGGCGGCCACCGCGCTCATATCCTCCGTGGCCCTCTTCAACGCCCCCACGGCCTCCGCTGCCCTCCCCACCCCCGTGAGCGCCGCCACCGCCCGTACCTACCTCGCCTCGCTCACCGTGGCGCCCGAGGACCGCACCGGCTACGACCGCGACCTCTTCCCGCACTGGATCACCCAGTCCGGCGCCTGCAACACCCGCGAGGTCGTCCTCAAGCGCGACGGCACGAACGTCCAGCAGGACTCCTCCTGCGCCGCCACCAGCGGCAGCTGGTACTCCGTCTACGACGGCGCCACCTGGACCGCCGCCTCCGACCTGGACATCGACCACCTGGTCCCGCTGGCCGAGGCCTGGGACTCCGGCGCCGACGCCTGGACGACGTCCCGCCGCCAGTCGTTCGCCAACGACCTCACCCGCCCGCAGCTCATCGCGGTCACCGACAACGTCAACCAGGCCAAGGGCGACCAGGACCCGGCCACCTGGATGCCGTCCCGGACGGCGTACCGCTGCACCTACGTGCGCGCCTGGGTGCAGGTGAAGTACTACTACGGCCTCTCCGTCGACTCGGCCGAGAAGTCCGCGCTGACGAACCACCTCGCGAGCTGCTGACACGCTGAATCACGCCGGGACCTCCCCGCTGACCTCCGTCGCTGCGTACCGTACGGGGCGACGGAGAGGGGAACGACATGAGCGCACTGCGCCTCGGACCGCTGCTGAGGTACACCGACGGCTCGTCCGCCACCGTGTGGGTCGAGACGAGCCGTCCGTGCACCGCCGAGGTGCGCTGCGCCGACGGCGCCGGCGGCACGGCCGGGAGCTTCCAGATCGCGGGCCACCACTACGCCCTGGTGCCGGTGACGGGCCTCACGGCCGGCACGACCACGACCTACGAGGTGTTCCTCGACGGCACCCGGGTGTGGCCACTGGACGGTTCCCCCTTCCCGCCCTCGGCGATCCACGCCCCCGGCCCGGAGGGCGACTTCAACGTCGCCTTCGGCTCCTGCCGCTGGGCCTCCCCGCCGGCCGGCGGCGACGACCCCGTCGGCCCGGACGCCCTGGACGCCCTCGCCACCCGTCTCGCCGCCGACCCCGACGGCGAGCGGCCGCACGTGCTGCTGCTGCTCGGCGACCAGGTGTACGCAGACGAGACCTCCGACTCCACGCAGCGCTGGCTGGCGGGCCGCCGCGACCTGAAGGAGGGGCCGGGCAACGGGGTCGCGGACTACGAGGAGTACACCCACCTCTACTACGAGTCGTGGCTCGACCCGCGCATCCGCTGGCTGCTGTCCACCGTGCCCAGTTTCATGATCTTCGACGACCACGACGTGATCGACGACTGGAACACCTCCGCCTCCTGGCTCGCCGACATGCGCTCCACCGACTGGTGGCAGGAGCGGCTGCTGAGCGGCCTGATGTCGTACTGGGTCCACCAGCACCTGGGCAACCTCTCCCTGGAGGAGCTGGCGGCCGACCCGGTGTACGAGGCGGTGTGCAAGGTCCCCGACGGCACCGACGCGCTGCGCGACTTCGCCGCCCGGGCCGACGCCGACGCGGCCACGGCCCGCTGGAGCTACCGGCGTGACTTCGGGCGCGTACGCCTCGTGATGGTCGACAGCAGGGCCGCCCGGGTCCTGGCCGAGGACGAGCGCGCGATGCTCGACCCGGGCGAGGAGGCGTGGCTGCGCGAGCAGGTGCTGGACGGGCCCGATACCTACGACCACCTCCTGATCGGCACCTCGCTGCCCTGGCTGCTTCCGCACCTGGTGCACGACGCCGAGGGGTGGAACGCGGCGCTGTGCGGCGGTGAACGGGGCGAGCGCTGGGCACGGTTCGGGGAGAAGGTGCGGCGCGCGGCCGACCTGGAGCACTGGTCGGCGTTCCCCGCGTCCTTCGCCGGGCTGGCGGAGCTGATCGCCGAGGCGGGCTCGGGCCGGGACGCGCCGGCGACGGTGTGCGTGCTGTCCGGGGACGTGCACCACGCCTACATCGCCGAGCCCTCGTGGCCGGGCGCGGGCCCGGACGCCCGGGTGGTGCAGCTGGTCTGCTCCCCCGTGCACAACTCGGTCCCGCTGTCGATGCGGTTGGCCTTCCGCATCGGCTGGAGCGGGCTGGCACGGCGTCTCGGACGCGGCCTCGCCCGGCACGGCCGTCTCCCCCGGCCGCCGGTCGACTGGCGCAAGACGGGCGGCCCCTGGTTCGGCAACCAGCTCATGACCCTGACCATGCGCGGCCGCTCCGCCCGGCTGCGCCTGGAGCACGCCAAGACCCGCCAGGGGGCGGGCCCCCGCCTGACCACCCTGCTGGACACGGAACTGGCCCCGTAACCCGGCGGCTCCGCCTGCCCGTTGCGCCGTGAACCGTGTTCGTGCCGCCTGATGGTTCCTCAATGAGTTGCACGCACAAGACAGTTCACGGTCGGCATGCCGACAGAAGACAAGCACGGGACGGCCGCCAGGGGAGGTCGGCCGGGAGTGGATTCGGTCACTCTTTCGGGCGCGGACGCGGCGGCGAAAGCCGCTCCACGTGCGGCTGCGCCAGGGATTGCGCGCCATCGACGGGCAAAGGCGTGGCTAAATGTTGAACTTGCAAGCATCAATTAGGCACACCTAACGTGGGCTACTCCGCGGTATCCGTCCCCGACCGGCCTCCCCAGGGCCGGCCAACCGAAGGAGAGACCCCCCACATGACCGCTCGCCTCAACGGCGCCCAGCCGTACGCGCTCGGACTGTTCCGGATCGTGGTCGGCCTGCTGTTCGCCTGCCACGGCGCCGTCGCACTCTTCGGCGTCCTCGGCGGCGCGGACGGCAAGGGCGGCACCGCCCCGACCGGCGCCTGGCCCAACTGGTACGCGGCCGTGATCGAACTCGTCGGCGGCATCCTGGTGCTGCTGGGTCTCGGCACCCGCATCGCGGCGTTCATCTCCTCCGGCGCGATGGCGTACGCGTACTTCAAGGTCCACCAGCCCGAGGGGCTGTGGCCGATCGAGAACAGCGGCGAGGGCGCGGCCATGTACTGCTGGGCCATGTTCCTGCTGATCTTCACCGGTTCCGGCGCGTTCGGCCTGGACCGGCTGCTGTCCAAGCGCACCTCGGCGCAGGAGCGGCGCTCCGCCGACCAGACCCCCGTGGCCGCCTGAGCCGACCGAACCGCCGGACACGAGAGCGGCGCCCGCCCCTTCGCGGGCCGGCGCCGTTCTGTTCGCGGGTTCTGTTTGCATATCGCAGCAACTCAGGACAAGTCGCCGCGAGGTGAACAGTCCGCACCGAACGTATGAGCCCCCCGTGAACCGCCCGTCACCCCCCGGGCGTACGCTGTATGGCTGTCATGGCCACTCCTGCCGTCCCCCGCGCCATCGCGGCACGGTCTGGCCCACGGGGGAGTCACGGGGAGTCGCGGTGCTGGAGCAAGTGGGGTTGCCGATCGGCAGCCCGTGGATCTACGCGGTGGTGGCCTTGTCCGTCCTGCTCGACGTGTTCCTGCCGGTGCTGCCCAGCGGCGTCCTGGTGATCACGGCGGCCACGGCGGCGGCAGCGGGCACCGCGACCGACGTACCCGACATCCTCGCCCTGACGCTCTGCGCCGCCACCGCCTCCGTCCTCGGGGACCTGGCCGCCTACCGCCTCGCCTGGCGCGGCGGCGCCCGGCTGGACCGGGCGATATCCCGCTCCCGGCGGCTGACCACCGCACAGCAACGTCTCGGCGCGGCACTCGCCCGCGGCGGCGGCGCCCTCGTCGTCGTGGCCCGTTTCGCTCCCGCCGGCCGCTCGGTGGTCTCCCTCGGCGCGGGCGCCGCCCACCGCCGCGCCCGCGACTTCCTGCCCTGGTCGGCCCTGGCCGGCTTCACCTGGGCCGTCTACAGCGTCGCCCTCGGCTACTTCGGCGCCCACTGGCTGGGGGCGACCTGGCTGGCGACGGCGGTGTCGGTGACGGCACTGTTCGGTGCCGGGGCGGGGGCTGCGTACCTGATGCGGCGCGAGCCGCGGACCTCGTAGACCGGCTCCGGCTCACCACCACGACCACCACGACCGGGAAGCGGCTGAGACATTGACGACGACGGCGTCGCGGGAAGCCTCTCGCACTGGACGGATCGCCTCCGCCGCGAAGCGGCACCCACGGACCGTGCTGTGGGCCGCGGCCGGCGTGCTCACGCTCGGATTCCTCGTCGCGCTCCAGATCGCCGCATACCGGCTCGGCATACCCGGTCCGATCACCACGCAGGCCCGCGAGGTCGTTTACGCCCCCAAGTCCGGGTTCCTGCTGTACGCCAGCCTCGCGCTGACGATGGTGGTGCTCACCTGGCGGCAACGGCTCCTCGCGCTCGGCACCGCGATCGGCATCGACGTCGTGTTCCTGCTGGTCCGCTGGGCGACCGGCACCTATCCCGACGAAGGCCACCCGTTCGGCAACGGCGCGCTGTGGGTGATCCTGGGCTGCGGGATCATCGCCCTCACCCGCCGCACCGGCCCGGAACGCCTCCTGATGCTGAAGGGTGTGGGGCTCGGCCTGCTGCTGGTGACCGGCCGCAAGACCGGGGACACCTGGCTGCTGATCACGTCGAAGACCCGCCCGGTCGTCCTCGACCCGTACATCGCCATGGCCGATCACGCGCTCGGCAACCCGTCGTGGCTGGCGGGCCGGCTCCTCAGGGCGAGCGGCCCGGTCGGCGAGCACGCCCTCGACTACGTCTACGCCCAGCTCGCGGTGGCCGCGGTCTGTGTGGCGCTGTACCAGCTGCGCAACGTGGCGGCCGAGCGGCGCTTCCCACGCCACCACCTGGTACGGACGTTCCTGCTGATCGGCGTGCTCGGACCGGCCGTCTACATGATCTATCCCGTGGTCGGGCCGATGTTCGCCTACGGCCCCGAGGGCGGGCACTGGGCGGCGGCCGACCTGTGGCCCGACACGCTGCCGCCGGTCACCACCCCGTACGCGATGCCGTTCGACGGGATCACGCCGCGCAACTGCATGCCCAGCCTGCACACGGCGTGGGCCACGACGATCTTCATCCACTCCCGCAGAGGACCGCGCGCCCTGCGTCTGGCCGGCACGTTCTGGCTGATCGCCACCCTCGCCGCGACGCTGGGGTTCGGCTGGCACTACGGCGTGGACCTCATCGCCGGCGTGGTGTTCGCGTACACGGTCGAGGCGGCGCTTCGCACGTACGACCGCGGCTGGGACCGGGCCGGTCTGCGGCTGGTCGGCCACGGGACGGTCGTCTTCGCGGTGCTGCTGGCGTCCTACCGCTTCCTGCCCCTGGAGATGGCCGCGTACCCGTGGCTCTTCGCGCCGCTGCTCCTGCTGGCGATGGCGTCGGTGGTCCACGGCTACCGGCGGACGACCAGGCTGTGGGAGGCGCGGACCGTCCCCGCGCCACGCCCCGAGCCCCAGCCGGAGCCGGCGGTCTGAGCCCGCACGGCCGGGAGCGGGGCCGGCCGGCCGGCTAGTGCCGCGGCAGGCAACGTTTGCCCGTGAAGGAGCGGCGTCCGGTGCGTGCTCTCGGCGTGCCGGCCGGAAGCCCTCGTACTGGACGTACTTGGGCTTTCGACCGGTGCGGCGAGAGGGCGTGCCGGGCGTCGCGACGGGGCGAACGTCGCCTGCCGCGGCACTAGCTCGCCTTCCGGGCCCCCGCGCCCCGGACCTCCAGGCCGTCCAGCAACTCGGCCGTCGCCTGCGCGATCGCTTCCACGGCGCGGTCGAACACCTCCTGGTTGTGAGCGGCGGGGGCGCGGAAGCCCGACACCTTCCGCACGTACTGCAGGGCGGCAGCGCGCACATCCGCCTCGGTGGCCTCTTCGGGCATCGCGGGCGGGCGCAGCGTCTTGATACTCCGGCACATGCCCCCAGTCTCACCCCTTCGCCCCTCGCACGACAGCGGCTCCTGCCATGATCGCTGCGAGGCGGCCACCATCCCGGGGCCGACCGACGAGAGGAACCCCTCGTGGCGAACGAACTCACCGTGGCCGTCCTGGGCCCCGGCGGCGTGGGCGGTCTGCTCGCCGCCCTGCTCTCCCGCACCGGCCACCGCGTGATCTGCCTGTCCGGCGAGAAGACCGCCGAGACCCTGCGCACCGACGGCATCCGGGTCGACAGCGCCCGCTTCGGCGACTTCACGGCCCGCGTCGAGGCGGACACCGCGCTGCGGGAGCCGGTCGACGCGTGCCTGGTCACCGTCAAGCACACGGCCCTGGACGCCGCCCTGGCACGGGTGCCCGCGCCGGTGCTGTCCGACGGTCTCCTCGTGCCGTTCCTGAACGGTGTCGAGCATCCGGCGGCCCTGCGTGCCCGGTACCGGGCGGACCGTGTGGCCCCGGCCGTGATCCGCGTCGAGTCGACCCGTGTCGCTCCGGGCGTGATCGAACACGGCAGCCCCTTCGCGGAGATCGACCTGACCGGTACGGACGTGCCCCGGGCCCGCCTCGACGCCCTCGCCGGGGCCTTCGCCGAGGCCGGTCCGGCCACCCGTGTGCTGGAGGACGAGACGGCGGCCCTCTGGGCCAAGATGTCGTTCCTGGCGCCCTTCGCCCTGCTCACCACGCGGTACGGCCTCCCCCTCGGCGAGGTCCGCACCCGCCATCGTGAGGAGCTGGCCGCCCTGGTGGAGGAGACGGCCGCGATCAGCCACGCGTGCGGCGGCCCGGCGGACCCGGCCCGTGCCCTCGCCCGCTACGACGCCTTCCCGCCGGCGACGAAGTCCTCCATGCAGCGCGACGCGGAGGCGGACCGGCCCCTCGAACTGGACGCCATCGGCGGAGCGTTGCTGCGCGCGGCCGAGCGGCACGGGATCCCCGCTCCGGTGACCGCGCGGGTGGTGAGCGAGGTGCGCCCGTTCGCATGAGCCCCAGGAAGGAACTCGCCTGCCATATTCGAACAGGCGTATCATTGAGGCGTGGCTGCGACCTACGACTTTCCGAGTGACCTCCTGGCCGGTCAGGAGGAACTCCATCAGGTCCGGGCCGAGCTGTCGGCCCTGCTGAAGCGGCTCCCGTGGTCGGTGGAGCCACTGGACGGCTTCAGTGACGACAACGGCTGGCGCAAGGTGGAACGGCCCGCCTCCCCCGGCTGGAGCGCCGACGAACAGGCCGAAGTGGAGAAGCTCAGGCACCGCGAGCACGAGCTCGCGGTGTTCGTCAGCACCCACCGCTACTGGTCCGAACTCTCGGGCCCGGACCGGGTGACGGCCCGCTCGGACCTGAAGCACGCGCACGAGGCCCCGCCGGAGGAGACCGGCGGAGCCTCGTGACCAGCCCCGGCTGTCGGATCAGGCCCGGCTGTCGGATCAGGCCCGGCTGTCGGATCAGCCCTGGCTGCTGTCGCTCTTGCTCGCGCTCTTGCCGAGGAGCTTGTTCATCTCGGTGATCTCGGCGTTCTGGGCGGTGACGATGTCCTCGGCCATGCTCTTGGCCTGGCCGTGGCGGCCCTTGCCCTGCTCGGTCCGGGCCATCTCCACGGCCCCTTCGTGGTGCTCGACCATCATCGTCAGGAACTGGACGTCGAACGCCTTGCCCGTCAGCTTCGCCAGGGCGTCCATGTCCTCGGCGCCCATCATGCCGGGCATGCCGGAGTGGCCGGACGCGGAGTGGTCCATGGCGCCGCCGGAGGAAGCGGGGACGTCCTCGCCCCAGCTCTTCAGCCAGCCGGTCATGGTCCGGATCTCCGGATCCTGCGCCTTCTCGATCCGCCCGGCGAGGTCCTTCACCGTGTCCGAGGAGGCCCGGTCCCCGGCCAGCCGCGCCATCTCCAGCGCCTGCCGGTGATGCGGGATCATGCCCTGCGCGAAGGCGACGTCCTGGGCGTTGTGGGCGCCGGCGGACGAGGGGGTCGCGGCGGGGCTGTGGCTTCCGGCGTCGCCGTGACCGGAACCGCCGGCGGCGCGGTCGGCACCGTCACCGCCACAGGCCGCGAGGACGAGGGCCGCGGCACCCGTCGCCGCCACCAGGGTGGCGCGGCGCGCCAGGGTACGAAGGTTGCTCATGGGTGAACTCCTGCTCCTGCAAGGAACTGGGATGTGCGGACACGACGAGACGTCACGCCGCCGCCGGTCGGCACCGGCCGGCGTGACGTGCCCTCTCTAGATCCGCAGAAGCTGAAGCTCGGAGAGCGAAGGCGGGGCCCGGGCGCCCTCCGTGTCCACGACGGCATACACCCGAACGGCGCTCTCCCGCACGGCGGCGGGAACCGGGTCCGGGACGAGCGGAGGCAGCACCGGCCCGCCACTGACGGCACCCGACGCACAGGTCGCGTCGGCGTGCTGGACGTGCCCGTCACCGCAGTGCGCGTAGGGCACAAACTGCGTCCGCACCGTGAGGGCGTCCATGTGCTGCCCGTGCGCGGCCCCGGGCAGCCCTCCACCGGGCGCCAGCCCGTGCATTCCCAGCAACCCCGCCAACAGCCCCAGCACGCCCAGCACATGCCACGGCCTCAGGACGAGTCGCGGAGCACGCCGGCGGGGACTGTTCACAGGCTCATCGTAGGGACAGCCGCGCCCCGGCACCGCCCCGGGGTGGACGTAGGTCTGACCCCTGCCGCGGCGGATCCGCCCCCGGCGTCACAGAGGCCCCCCGGGAACATCCCTGGAGGGCCTGTGTCGTGGAACTCGGTGTGGTGGGCGCGGACGGTTTCGAACCGCCGACATCCTGCTTGTAAGGCAGGCGCTCTACCCCTGAGCTACGCACCCGGATCCCGGGACACGCCCAGGTCGAGTCGACAGCCTACATGGCCCGGGGCACAGTCCGGCAAACCCGTAGCGGGGGGCCGCCTCCGGTTCCGCGCCGGGGGCCGGCCCCACCCCGGATCCGGGAGTGGCCCGGATCCCCCCGAGGGGCCCCGATCCCTACGGTCGTAGAGCGTCTTCGAGGTGCCCGTCGTCCCTCCAGGGGAGATCGTCATGACCGCACGCACCGCCACTGCCCGCGCCACCGCCCTCGCCGGGGACGACACCGACCCCGGCCACCGTTCCTTCCGGGGCCGCACACTGCTCGGCCAGGCACCGCATCGAGGTGCCCCGCGGCGTCACCGTGAAGGCCGAGGACGGCGACGGCAAAGTGACGGTCCGCACGGCGAACTGAACGGCCCGTGTGTTCGTCTTCAACCGGTGGGAGAATGACACCGGGCAGGGCGGACCACAGCACGGGAGAAGGATGTGACGGCGACACCAGGACAGCCGGACTCGCCGTCGGTGCCGCGTGCACACCGCCCGGGCCGCCCCGCCTCCTCCCGCACCCCGGGCCGTCCGCTCCGGGACGCGCTGACCCTGATGGCGTTGCCGCTGGTGGCCGCGCTGGCGCTGCCGGCCGCCTTCGCGGGCGGGGGCACCCGGCGCTGGTTCGGCGGCCGCGCCGAGAACCAGCGGGCCGAGGCCCAGGCGGCGAAGGACGCCGCCGCGGCCGCGTTCTACGAGCTCGACACCGCCCAGCGCGACCTGCGCATCTCGATCGAGACGATCACCGCCGTCGACGACTCGCCCGCCGCCCGTCGCGCCGTCGCCGACTTCGACGCCCTCGGCCGTCGCATCGACGAGGTCAGCCACCGCTACATCGACGCCGTCGACGCCCACGACCTCGACCGCGACGACCTGGAGGCCTCCGCCGCCTCCCGCGCCCGAGCCGAGCTGACCGCCGCCAGGGAGGAACTCGGCCGGGTCAAGCAGGAGCTGGACCGGTTCACCGACGGCCTCGGGCCCCTGCTCGGCAAGGCCGAGACGCAGCTGGCCCGCCTCGCCCCCGCGGTCGAACGGGCCCGCCAGGCCCTGCTCGCCGCCTCCGACGCCCTCGATTCCGTCCGCGCGTCCGGGCTGCGGGCCGACGACCTCGCCGCCCGGCTCGCCGCCCTGTCCCCGGAGCTGACCAGGCTGAACCAGGGCGCCGGACAGCACGGCGTCCCGCAGACCCTGGAGCGGGCCGAGCGGGTCAGCCGTGAGGCGGAGGCGGTCCGTGTGGAGGCCGAGCGGCTGCCGGACCGCGCCGCGGAGATCGACCACCGCCTGGTCTCCCTGCGCACCCGCGCCCAGGCCCTCACCACCCGCTCCGAGCAGGTCGAACCGACCCTGAGCGAGCTGCGCCGCCGCTTCACCGCGGCCTGCTGGCAGGACCTGCAGCACGTCCCGGACTCCGCCGCCGAGAACGTCCGCCGGGCCGAGGCGAAACTGGCCGAGGCCCAGACCGCCCGCGGCGCACAGCGCTGGGCCGACGCGACGGCCCTGCTGTCGACCGTACGGGCCCTGCTGAACAGCACCGACGAGGCCGTATCGGCCGCGGGCGACCGGCTGCACCGTCTGAACGCCGTGCAGAAGGACCCCCAGCAGGAGATCGACCGCACGCGCTTCGCCATCCGGGACGCCCAGCGCCTCGCCATGGCCGGCCGCAACACCCCCGACCCGCGGCACGCCCGCCCCCTGGACGACGCCGTGGCCCGTCTGGACCGTGCCGTCGCCGGCCTCGAGGGCCGCCACCCCGACTACTGGCACTTCCTCACGGAGACGGAAGCGGTCCGCCGGGCGGTGGCCGGTGTGGTCTCCGCGATCCGCGAGGAGAGAGGGGCCGGACACTGAGCCCGGCCCCCACCGTGCTCAGGTGCGGTAGGCGTAGTAGTACGCGTTCGGGTACGACGCGACGAGGCTCGCCACCGACCTGCGGAGGGTGTTGTTCGAGTGGTAGGTCACGTACGGCACACCGCCGCTCTTGTACGTGACGATCATCGTGTGGTCCTTGGACCCGTCCCGGTCGAAGTCCATCTGGAGGACGTCACCGACCTCGAGCTGGAAGACGTTGGCGAGCGGCGTGGTCCGCTTGGAGTTCTGGGCGAACCAGGACCATTCGTTGACGCCGACGAAGGAGTCCGACTGGATGTCGGCGTTGCCGAACCACTTGGTGTAGTCGTACACGTAGCCGGGGGCGTGCTTCCAGCCGCCCGCCTTCAGGGCCTGGCTGACGAAGTTGGTGCAGTCGCCGCCGGCGCCGTGGCCGTTGAAGTCCGGGTAGTCCTTGTTGTAGACGTTCCAGTACTTCTCGGCATAGGCCGCCATGGCCTTGTAGTCGTACGTCGTGGCGGTCTTGGGGGCGGCGGCCGGGTTGCGGGTGATCGCCGCGCGCGGGGCGTCCGGGGTGGTGTTGTCCGGGGCGGGGGCCGGCTTGACGGGGGCCGGCTTGGACAGCGTGTTCACCGCGAGACCGCCCTGGTCGGTGTCGCGGATGCCGGTCAGCCGCCAGTCGCCGTGCCGGTCGGCCTTGAAGGTCAGCTCGTGCCGGGCCTGGAATCCGGTGGTCTTCGGGGCGTTCCCGCGGGTTTCGGCGTAGGTCAGGGTCGTGGTCTCGGTGACCTCCGCCTTGGCCGTGCGGCCCGTCACCCTTGTCGCGTCCAGCGTGACGGTGGTGCTGGCCTTGCCGTACGTCTCGCCGGCCTTCGCCAGCTGCTGCCGCCGCTGCCCGAGCTCGGACAGGGTGGCGTCCTCGGTGCGGGCCGTACCGGAGGACAGGGCGACGTCGCCGGAGAAGCCGTCGGTCAGCGGCTTTCCGGCGTCGGCCCGTCCGCCGGCGACCAGGGCGTTGGTGCGGTCGGTGAAGACGGCGTCCGCCAGCCGCTGGAAGGTGGCCTTGGTCCGCGCGTCCACCGTGGGATCGTCGACGACGGTCGCGCCCGCGCTCCAGTTGGGCAGCAGGGCGACTCCGGCGACGACCGAGGTCGCCGCGGCCCCGACTATCGTGACGCGGCGGCGCGTACCGCGCAATTTCCTTGATTTCACTGGTGTTTTCCCCTCTTGCCCCGGCCAAAGAGGTGCCGGGGTACGAGATCTTCGCATGGAGTGTGGGGCTTCTGTGAAGGGTGCTGCCGCCGTTACTTTGGCGTGATCACTTCACGACTGTCGACCAGTCGGGCGACTGCGCCGGGTCCAGACCGCGCAGCCGCTGCAAGGTCGCGGGCTTCTGCACGTCGAGCCAGTCGGCCAGTTCCCGGAAGGACACGCACTTGACGCCCTTCTTGGTGCAGATGTCCTTGACGACCCGGTCGACGGCCCGCATGTAGATGCCGCCGTTCCAGTCCTCGAAGTGGTTGCCGATGAACAGCGGGGCCCGGCTGCCGTAGTACACGCGGTTGAAGCCGGACATGTAGGAGGCGACGGTCTGCTCCTCCCACTCGGGGTACTTCGCCGGGTCGCCCTCGGTCTCCCCCTCGGACTGGTTGTAGAGGAAGTTGAAGTCCATCGAGAGGCCCTGGTACTTGCCGCCCTCGTACGGGAGCATCTGCAGCGGGAAGTCCCAGATGCCGTCCTTCTTGCCGGGCCATATCTGGAAGTCGCCCGCGGAGCTGGCGTCGTAGCGCCACTTGTAGTCCTTGGCGGCCGTCAGCAGGTTCTTCTGGCCCTCGAGGCAGGGCGCGCGGCCGCCCGTGACCTCCTTCCTGACGTCGAACGGCAGGGGGGCGAGGTCCGTGAAGCCGGTGTTGGTCTTCCACTTCTCGGTGAAGGCGTAGAACTGGTCGATCTCGCTCTTCCACTCCTCGACGCTCCAGTCGCCGCCGCCCTTCTTGCCGCAGAAGTGGCCGTTGAAGTGGGTGCCGATCTCGTTCCCGCCCTGCCACGCCTTGCCGAGCTGCTCCAGCGTGGTGCGGATGTGCTCGTCGGTGGCGAAGCTGATGGCCGCCGAGCCCTTGGCGTGCTGAGGCGGCGCGTAGAGCTCCTTCTTGGCCTTGGGCAGCAGGTAGATGCCGGTGAGGAAGAAGGTCATGTGGGCGTCGTATTCCGCCGCCAGCTCCTGGTAGTGCGAGAAGAGCCCGTCGTCGCCCTGCAGCGCGCCGTCCCAGGAGAAGACCACGAACTGGGGCGGCTTCTCACCCGGCTTGAGCGGTACCGGCTTCAACTGCCCTTTCTGCGGGCCGGTGTACGACGTCGAGCCGTCCCCGAGGACCTTCGTCCTGCCGTCCCACCGGGGCTCCTCGTCCCGCTTCGCGGGGGTGTCCTTGCGGGCGCCGGACGAGGCGGTCGGGGTGGTGGAGTCCGAGCGGGTCAGCACCATGTAGCCGCCGACCAGGGACGCCACGACCAGGAGGGCCGCCAGTGTGAGCACCCGCGGGGGCGTGGCGCGGCGGGGTGCGGGGGATCGACGGCGGCGGCCGGACGGCTGTTTCATGCGCGGCTCATTCTGCGAGGGGGCAAGAGGGGATCGGGCTCGGTCAGCCGATGCCTCGGGCACCGGACCATATGCGGTAGGGGACGCTGTCGCCGGGAGTCCCCGCGATCCCGTCCAGGGGCAGTGGTTCGAGGCTCTTGGTGAGGTCGATGCGGTAGGCCACCACGGCCGTCGACACGGAGTTGGCGGTGCCGACGTACCAGGCGGCGGTGTCGTCCTGCGTGGTGCCTGCCTTCCCGGCCACCGGGACGGTCGCGGCCGCGCCCGGGCGGGCGGCGCGGAAGGCGTCCCGGAGTGCGGACTGGACCGCCTCGGCGACGGACGCCTTCACCGCGCGGCGGGACGCGGGCCTGGTCAGCTCGACCGCGGAGCCGTTGCGGGTGATCCGGGCCACCGAGTACGGCTCGACGTGCTTGCCGGCGGCGGCGAACGTGGCGTACCCGCTCGCCATGCGGATCGCGCTGGGCGTGGCACTGCCCAGGGACATCGCGGGCACCTGCGGGCCGAAGCTGGAGGGGAGCAGGCCGGCCCGCTGGGCGGTCGCCCGCACCGTGTCCAGGCCGGTGTCCATGCCGAGCTGCATGAACGGCGTGTTCACCGACAGGGCGAGCGCCCGGCCGAGGCCGATCCGACCGTAGGACTTCCCGCCGTCGTTGCGGGAGGTGACCTGCTTGCCGCCGCGGTCCCAGTAGGGGCCCTCGGGTGTCCGCACGGCGATGCCGTCGTCCCCGTCGTAGAGCGTCTGCGGGGTGACCTCGGTCGCGGCGCCGTCCCGGGTCGTGTGCACGCCGTTCTCCAGGGCGGCGGCGTAGACGAACGGCTGGAAGGCCGAACCGGCGGGGACGGTGGTCGCGTTCGACTCGTTGTAGCCCTGCTCGCGGTGGTCGGGGCCGCCGTGGACGGCGAGGATGCGCCCGTCGGCGGCCACCGAGGAGGCCCCGAAGTGCAGGGCCTTCGCCTTGCCCGGATGGTCCTTGCGCGCCTTCTTGCGGGCCGTGTTCACGGCGTCGGTGAGCGCGGTCTCCTGCTTGCGGTCGAAGGTCGTGTAGATCTGGTAGCCACCGAGGTCGAACTCCCTGGCCGTCAGGTGCGCCGCCTTCTTGGCGTACTGGGCGGCCAGTTCCACCAGGTAGTCGCTCTGCTTGCCGGTGTCGTAACCTGGCGCCCGCTTCAGCGGCTCGGGGAAGTCCTTGTACCGGGCGCGCTCCGACTTCGACAGCGCGCCGGTGTCGACCATGCGGTCGAGGATCCAGGACCAGCGCTCCACCGCCCGGTCGTGGTTGGCCTTGCTCACGGACGGGTCGTAGAGCGAGGCGCCCTTGAGGAGGGAGGCGAGGAAGGCGGCCTCGCCTGCATCGAGTTCGCCGACGTCCTTGCCGTAGTAGGCCTGGGCGGCGCGCTGGATGCCGTAGGTGCCGCGGCCGAACCAGCTGGTGTTGAGGTAGCCCTCCAGAATGTCGTCCTTGCTCATCTCGTTGTCGAGCTTGAGGGCGAGCATCGCCTCGGTGAACTTGCGGCCGACCGAGCGGTCCTGGTTGAGGTAGACGTTCTTGACGTACTGCTGGGTGATGGTGGAGCCGCCCTGGGTCTCCCCCTGGCCCAGCGTGCGCCACAGGGCCCGGGTGAGGCCGCTGAAGGATATGCCGGGGTCGCTGTAGAAGCTCGCGTTCTCCGCCGCCAGCACCGCCCCGCGGACGTCCTCGGGTATGTCCTTCAGCGGCATCGCCTGCCGCCGTACCCAGCCGGTGCGGGCCATGGGCGTCCCGTCGGACCAGAAGTAGACGTTGTCCTGCTGGGTCGCGTAGGAGTTGAGGTTCTCCGGGATGTCGGTGGCGGCGTAGGCGGAGCCCAGGAGGACGACGATCAGGCCGGTGAGCGTCGCCGCGGCACCGAGCCATTGCCGCCAGGAGGGCGCCCAGCGGCGCCAGCCGGTGCGGTCGGCGTGCGGGTAGCGGGGCCGAAGGCGGCGGGCCTCGGCCGCGAGGCGGGCGGCGAGCCGGGGCAGCCCGGGGGCGGTGGCGGTGAGACGGCTCAGGGGGGAGGGCCGCGGGGCCCTGCGCCGCCGGCGCGATCTGTCCGGTGCGCTCCCGTCCTTCGCCGCGCCGGACGCCGTGTCCGCCTTGTCGTTCCCGGTCGCCCCGACGACGCGCAACATCATGGTCTCGTCCGCGGCCACGGAGTCGGGGACCTTCAACTGCATGGTCTCGTCCGGTTCCCGCCCAGCCTTCGACACGGCTGTGTCTCCCTCCCCGCTTACGGTGGTGCTCGCGCGGAAGGGCTTGGCTGCAGTGGTCGACGGCAGCGATCCCTCGTCATCCCCCACCTGTTCGGCTCCTCGCGCGTTCGAAAGTTATCAGCGGCTTTTACAGGTCCTCCACACCGGTACGGCAACGGCGGCCAAAAGATTCGCGAAAGGCGGCATTTACGTGGGCGCGGATTAACCTGTCCTCATGCCTCGCTACGAGTACCGCTGCCGGACCTGCGGCGACACCTTCGAACTGAGCCGTCCGATGGCCGAGTCCTCCGAGCCGGCGGCCTGCCCGTCAGGCCACGACGACACCGTGAAGCTCCTCTCCACCGTCGCGGTCGGCGGCTCCGCCCCGGCCCCCGCACCACGCTCGGGCGGCGGCTGCTGCGGAGGCGGCTGCTGCGGCTGACGCGGCTGTCCCGTTTCCTCAGGAACCCTTCAGCTTCGGTTCCCTAGCGTGGCGGCATGACAGCCATCGCAGCGGACGGCCGGGCCGCAGTGGGTCAACGACCTGATGGACGCGCTGGGCGCGCCGGGTGCCGGTCTCGCCATCGCCCTGGAGAACCTGTTCCCGCCGCTGCCCAGCGAGGTGATCCTGCCGCTCGCCGGGTTCGCCGCGAGCAGCGGCCGGATGAGCCTGCTCGCCGTGCTGCTGTGGACGACGGCCGGCTCGGTGATCGGCGCGCTCGCGCTGTACGGCGTCGGCGCGCTGCTCGGCCGTGACCGGACGGTGGCGATCGCGGCCCGGCTGCCGCTGGTGAAGGTCTCGGACATCGAGAAGACCGAGGCCTGGTTCCTGAAGCACGGCACCAAGGCCGTGTTCTTCGGCCGGATGATCCCGATCTTCCGCAGCCTGATCTCCGTGCCCGCGGGCGTCGAACGCATGCGCCTGCCGGTGTTCCTGGGCCTGACGACCCTGGGCAGCGCGATCTGGAACACGGCGTTCGTCCTCTCCGGCTACTTCCTCGGCGCCAACTGGCACCAGGTCTCGGACATCGTCTCCGCCTACTCCAAGGTGGTCCTGGCCGTGGCGGCGCTGGCGGTGGTGGTCTTCGTCGGGGTGCGGCTCCTGCGGCGCCCCAAGGAGAAGCGCCCCGAAGGGGCGCGGGGAACTGCGCGATCGGCCACGGCGGCGCCGCACCCGCACGACGACCAGGACACCCGAGTCCTCAGGCGCCCCGCACTGCCTCCAGAAACTCCCGCAGGATCCGCTCCCCGGCGAGAACGCCCCGCTCGGGAAGCACCCTGATCGAGGGAGCCGTGAAGCCGGTGTCGGCCAGCTCCCCGTGGCCGGGCCGCCAGCCCCGGTCCGCCGCGAGGAGCAGGTCGGTATCGAGCAGGGAGTCGCCCGCGGCGAGGGTGAGATCCGCCCCGGTCCGCCGGGCGACCTCCCGCATCGCCGCGCTCTTGGTGAGCGGCTTCGGCACGGCGTAGATCTTGCGGCCCTGGAGGGACACGGTCCAGCCGAGGTTCTCCGCCCACGCCGCGAGTTCCTTCACCCAGTCCTCGTGCAGCAGTTCACGCTCGACGACGAGGTAGGCGAAGAGGTCGTCGGCGACCCGGTGCTTGCGCACCCAGACCGGGTCGGCGGTCCGCAGCAGATGCTCCTGCACCTCGGCCAGGGGCGCGCACTGGTCGGCCAGCCGGGCGGTGACCTGCGCGTGCCAGTCGGGGTCGGAGACGCCGTCCACCAGGAGGTGGCCGCCGTTCGCGCAGATCGCGTACCTTGGCGCGGGGCCCGGCAGGTTGATGCGCAGGTACTGCTTGCGCGTACGTGTGGTCGTCGGCACGAACACGGCCGCGTCGCCCAGCTCGGTGAGGAGCCGGGCCGCCGTCTCCGTCATGTAGGACAGCGGCTTGCTCTCGTGCACCTCCACGCACAGCAGCCGGGGCGCCCGCGCGTCCGGCATGGTGAGGGCCAGGGCCGCGGCGGAGTAGATGAGGGTGCGGTCGAGGTCGCTTGCGACGAGCGCGGGCATCAGAGGGTCACCGCCTTGCCGTCGGCGCCGGTCGCGCCGCGAGTGTACTTCGGGTGGATCAACCCGACGCAGGTGTAGGGAAGCCGGTCGACCTCCTCGACGGGCACGCCGCGCTGCTCGGCCAGCAGGCGCACGTGGTCGAGGTCGCTGCCCGCCCCGGCTCGTGCCAGGACCTTCCAGGGCACGCGGCGCAGCAGGACCCGGGTGGTCTCGCCGACGCCGGGCTTGACGAGGTTCACGTCGTGGATGCCGTACTCCTCGCTGATGCGCTCGACGGCGGCCCAGCCCTCCCAGGTGGGCGAGCGGTCGGTCGCCAGCAGTTCCTTGGCCTGCGCGCAGGCCGCGTCGGCGACCTCCGGGAAGCGGGCGGCGACGGCGTCCAGGAAGGCCACCGAGACGTCCGTGGCGGCGAGTTCGCGGTAGAACTTCGCGCCGTGGAAGTCGTGCGGGCCGACCAGGTCCGCGCGCAGCACGGTCCGCGAGATCAGGCCGGAGACGGTGGAGTTGAGGCAGGCGGAGGGGATGAGGAAGTCCTCGCGGGTGCCGTAGGTGCGCACGCAGGAGCCCGGATCGGCCAGCACCGCGATCTCGGCGCTGAAGCCGCCGATGCCGTCGGACTTCTCGAACTCCTCCAGGGCCTGGGCGAGTTCGCGGGTGATGGCGCCCTTGCCGGTCCAGCCGTCGACGAAGACGACGTCCCGGGGGTCGTGGTGCTCGGCGAGCCAGCGCAGGGCGTTGGCGTCGATGCCCCGGCCGCGGACGATCGACACGGCGTAGTGCGGCAGGTCGAGGCCGTGCCGGTGCTGGGCCCAGCGGCGCATCAGGATGCCGACGGGGGTGCCGGCGCGGGCCAGGGAGACCAGGACGGGACGCGGGGAGCGCTCCGCGAGGACGGTCTCGGTGACGACACCGACCGCCCGGGCGATGCGGGCCGCCGAGTCGTCCAGCGCGGCGTGGAACAGCGCCTGGTACTGCTCGCTGGGCTGGTACTCCACGGGCAGCGACTCCGCGTAGTGCGCGCCGCCGCTCTGGATCGCCTCCTCGCGCTCCTCGGTCGGCGCCTCCAGGGTCACGTCCGAGAGGTCCTGGAGCAGCCAGCCGACCTCCTCGGGCGCGTACGAGGAGAAGTCGGGGCCGCGGAGGGGCTCGGGCAGCATGGAGGGCCTTTCGGGGGCGTACGACGGTACGACGGCGAGGAGGACGCGCGGCGTGTGCGCGGCGAGGCGGGCCAGCAGACCGTCGGGCGCGTGCAGGGCGGGCGTGTCCGCGGCCGAGTCGACGACGGCGACGACGGCGTCGAATCCGGCGCCCGCGACGTTGTAGGCGTACCGCTCGCCGGGGCCGTCGGCGGGGTCGTCGTGGGCGGGGAAGGCGAGGCGGGTGCGTATGGCGTAGCCGGGGTCGTCGACGGCCAGGACGGGTGAGCGGGTGGTGGTGGAGTAGCGGACCTCGAGGCCGGTGTCGCGCTCCAGCTCGCGGGCGAGCCTCAGCGGCGCGTACATCAGCTCCTCGAAGCCGAGGATGTGGACGCGGCGGGCGCCGTGGGGCAGCGCCTGCGCCAGGCGGCGGGCCATCGCGGGGAGGGCGGCCTCCAGGCGTTCCCGATGGGCGGGGGTGAAGCCGTGTCGGCCCCCGTCGGGAAGGCCGGCGGGCCAGTGCAGGTCGATGCGGGTGGCGTGGGGGGCGGTGCCGTTGTCGTGCGGGTGCGGGCCGGTGGGGGCCGTTCGCGCAGTTTGCCGCGCCCCTGAAAGGGACGTCTCGGCAACGCCGCTGTTCGGGGGCGCGGGGAACTGCGCGAACGGCCCCGACGTCGCCGCACCCGCCGACGAACCCTCCGCCGCACTTTCCGCCTCGTACCGCCCCACCAGCTCCTGCCCCTTCTCCAGCACCCCCTCGGGCAGCCGCACGGTCCCCGAAGCCGCCGTGACCAGGTCGACCCGGGCTCCGATCTCCTCGGCGAATTCCGCGAGGCGCCCCGCGTCGACGGGCGACCGCATGTCCACCAGCGCCACCACGACGTACCGCCGCCGCGGATACCGTCCGTGAAGGTCACGGACGGTGTTCAGCACCGTGTTGCCCGTGGAGAACTCGTCGTCGACCAGGACCAGCGGCCCGTCACCGGCGAGCAGGGCCGGGTCCTCGGGCAGCAGCAGGTGCGAGGTCGCGTGGGAGTGGGACTCCTCGAAACCGCCGGCCGCGTCGACACCGGCGACCGGGCGGCGGGTGGAGTGCAGGTAGGGGGCGAGGCCCAGCCCGTCGGCGACACAGTGGCCGAGGCCGGTCGCGGTCTCCGCGTAGCCGAGGACGACGGCCCTGCGGGCGTCCTCGTCGCCCAGCAGCTCACGCACCCGGCGCCCGAGCTCCCACCCGTAGCCGTACACGACGGACGGCGACTGCGGGACGTGCTTGCCCAGCACGTTCGACACGAGCAGATGGGCCCGCTTGGGGTTGCGGCGCAGCGCCAGCCCCAGCAGGCCGGTCAGCGCGTCGTCGCCGGCGAGCTCGACGCCGAGCCGCTCGGCGACCCAGTCGCCGGACCAGACGCCGTCGGCCGCGTCGGCCGGCCCGGGCGCCGCGTCGGCGCGCACCTCGGGATGCTCCCCCTCGTTCACTGCCTTCTCCGCCTTCTCCGCCATCTCGGCCATCTCGGCCATCGCGGCCTTCGCGGCCTTCGCGGCCTTCGCGGCCTTCGCGGCTTTCTTCATGAACCCTTCGATTTTCTCGGAAACCGTACGGTCAGCCGGGCAGTCCCGCGGCCAGCAGTTCCACGAAGCCGATGTCCTGGTTCGCCACGCCGAAAACCTCGGCCCGCAGCAGGGTCCGCTCAGCCCAGGCCCGGTGCGGTTTCACCTCGTTCATCTTGTTCGTGTACGCCGATCTCAGCACACCCCCGCCGCCGCGCTCGGGGCGCAGGATGTCCTGGGCGTCCGAGAACTCCTCGTGGCTGACGACCGACAGGGCGTGCACCGGCAGCACATGCGAGGGGTGGATGCAGGTCTTGCCCAGCAGGCCGTTGGCCTGGTCCAGGGAGATCTCCCTCAGCAGGCCGTCCATGGCGTGCTCGATCAGCTTCTCGCGCAGTTCCGCGGCCTGCACCTCCAGGAAGGGGCTCTGCCGCAGCAGCGGCTTGAACATGCGCTCCTGGACCCTGAAGTACTCCCACACCGGCCCCGTCACAGTGAAGCCGGTGCCGTCGGCGCGGCCCAGCATGTTCACCACGTCGGCGATCACGGAGGCGACGATCTGCACGTCGTAGGCCGTCATGTCGGGGCCTCTGCGCAGCCCGTAGGAGGAGCAGAAGTCCGTGACGCCGAGGCGCAGGGCGAGCACGCGGTCGCGGTACTTGTCGACCGCGCGGGAGATGCCCTCCAGGGTCTCCACCCGCGACTCCCGGTAGAGCAGTTCCGGGGACTCCAGCACGGGCATGGCGAAAAGGCGACGGCCGCTTTCGGCCTCGGCGGTCGCGAGGGCTTCGAGGAAGGGGATGCCGCGTTCCTCGGTGAACTTGGGCAGGACGAAGCCGGACAGCTGCCGGACGGCGGGGCCGAGCCGTCGTACCAGGTCGGGTATCTGCTCGGGGGCGCGGACCCGGATGAACAGCAGCGGCAGGTCGGCGTCGGGGAGGCCGTCCAGGGCGGTGAGCTGGCCGACGAGGTTCGCCTCGCCGGGGCCGACGTCCGCGTCGTCGATCGAGTCCTCCAGGCACAGCACCATCGAGACGACGCCGCGCCCGGCCTGCTTGAGGACGTCGTCGGCGAGGCGCGGCCGGGTGGCCGGGCTGTACAGCGTGGCGCCCAGGGCCGCCGCGAGCAGGCGGGCCGGGGAGTCCGGGGTGAACGCGCAGGGCTCGCGGAAGAAGAGACGCTTCCGCACCTCAGGGGCGATGTGCCCGAAATGACGCATGGATCTCCCCCGTGGTGTTTGTGCGGCCTGCGAATCGACGATAGGTGGCCGGTAATAGTACGTAGAAGTCCATGTCGGAGGTTCCCATCAGGCATGAATTTCAGGTAACGCGGGCAATCACAGCCAGGCTCGGCCATGACGACGGTAGTCCGCCGCGGCCGTCGGCGCCGCTCGCGACAGCGGCCCCCGCGTTGTCGTGAGCAGGACCGAGAAGGCAGGATGACCGCATGACGCACGCGATGCTGAAGGGGTCGAACGTCCCGCTGGAAGCCACCACGGTGCGCGCCGTGCTGCGCTGGACACCCGGGCAGGGGGTTCCGGACGTCGACGCCTCCGCGCTGCTCCTCGGCCCCGACGGTCGTGTGCGCTCCGACGAGGACTTCGTCTTCTACAACCAGCCCCGGCACCCGGCCGGAAAGGTGTGGCGGCTGGGCAAGAAGCGTATCGCCGAGGGCCTCACCGACACGATCCAGACGGAACTGACCGGTGTCGAGTCCGAGGTCAGCCGGATTCTGCTGGTCGCATCGGCGGACGGCGTGACGTTCGACCGCGTACAGGCCCTGCGCATCCTGCTGTACGACGCGGCGGCCACCGGCAGCGAGGCGCTGGCGTACTTCGACGTCAAGCCGGAGACGGGCGAGGAGACCGCGCTGATCTGCGGCGAGCTGTACCGGCGCGGCGAGGGCTGGAAGTTCCGGGCGCTGGGCGAGGGCTACTCGAACGGGCTGAAGGGCCTCGCGACCGACTTCGGCATCTCGGTGGACGAGTCGGAGGCGGCGGAGGAGCCGACCACCACGGTCCCCGCGCCTCCCACCACGAACACGCCCGCGCAGCCGACGACCGGCGGCCCGTCGCAGCAGGCTCCCGAGGTCTCCCTGCCGCTGCCCCCGGAGCAGCCGAACGCGGTGCCCACGCAGCCCGGCTACGGGTATCCGCAAGCGCCGCCGACGACGCAGCCGGCCTACGGCTACCCACAGCCCGCGGGCCGGCCCGCGTACGGGTACCCCCCGGCGCCGGCCACGGCGGACGCGGCGGGGGCGCAGCCCGGCTACGGCTACCCGCCGCCGGTCACCGCGGCCCCCGACCCGGACTTCCGGTTGCCCCCGCAGGGCCCGCAGTTCGTCGGACGCTAGCCGGACCCGGACCCGGACCCGGCGGACGCCGGGGCCGCGGGGTCAGCGGTCGACCTTCGACTTGTAGCCCCGCCCCCACTGCAGCCCCCATCCGTACAGCCGGTCCAGCTCGGCCTGGAAGCCGTAGACGAACTTGGCCTCGCGGCGGACGACGATCTCGTTCTTCACCTTCTCGATCATGACGACGGCGCAGGAGCGGGCCTGAGGCTGGCGTTCGTCGAGGTGGATCTCGATCCGCGGCCCGCTGCTCGGATAGAGCGTGACGCTGGCGTGCGTGCGGTCGAAGGCGGGGGTCTGGTCGTAGATGTAGACGAAGACCAGGAGCCGCTTGATGTCGTCGCGGTGGTCCAGGTTGATGTACATCGTCTCGCCGGAGCCGGAGCCGAACCGGTCGTCGCCGCTGAGCTTGACGTACGGCGGGGCGTTGACGTCGCCGTAGTAGCCGCCGAGGGGCTGGACGACACCCTTGGTGCCGTCCTGGAGTTCGTAGAGGCAGCCGAGGTCGAGGTCGACGTTGACCATGCTCTGGCTGTGGCCGACGACCTCAGGTGGCTTGAGGGCCCGGAAGGGGTGGCGCAGCAGGCTCTCGCGCTGGGAGCCGCCGATGTCGGAGGTGCGCATCCGCCAGCTGAGGTTGACGCGCAGGTGGCCGGTGGCCGCGCCCTGCTTGGTGAGCGATATCTGCGCGCGCCGCCTGGTCAGCTCGATCGCGTTGGTCGCCGCGTCGCCCGAGTCGAACTGCGCCTCGCCGCGCCGGAGTCCGTCGAACAGGCCCATTCCGCCCCCCACGTTTCACTCGGAGACCGCAGGTCACCGCCGTACCCACGGTCCATGAAGACCGACGGGGCGGCCGCCGAGGAGTCCTCGGTGGCCGCCCCGCACAGAGCGTTCCTCACCCGCAGGGGTGTCACACCCCGGACGAGACCTCAGTCTTCTCGTCCGAACCGGTCTTTCCCTCGGCCGCCGCCAGCGCCTTGTTGCGACGGACGGAGGACCAGAAGGAGGCGGCGATCAGGACGACGCCGATGAGGCCGGTGATGATCTCGTTGATCTGGTACTGGATGGTGACCAGCAGGAGCACGGCGAGGGCGCCGATGGCGTAGTGCGCGCCGTGCTCCAGGTAGACGTAGTCGTCGAGGGTGCCCTGGCGGACCAGGTAGACCGTCAGCGACCGGACGTACATGGCGCCGATACCGAGGCCGAGGGCCATCAGGACGATGTCGTTGGTGATGGCGAAGGCGCCGATGACGCCGTCGAAGGAGAAGGACGCGTCCAGGACCTCGAGGTAGAGGAACATGAAGAAGGCGGCCTTGCCGGCCAGCTGGACCGCCGAGCGGGGCTTGCCGGTGCGCTCGGCCTCTTCCTCGGCCTCGTGCTCGCGCTCCTCCTCCTCTTCGAGTTTGTCCTCGAAGTAGCCGGAGAGACCACCGACGATCATGTACGTGATCAGACCGGCGATGCCGGCGAGCAGGACGGTCTCCGCCTTGTCGACGTGGGTGCCGCCGTGCTGGTGGGCGTGGGTGGCGACGGTCATCGACGCGATCAGCAGGACGATCAGCGCGATGCAGACCGACAGCATGTCGATCTTGCCCAGCTTGGCCAGCGGGCGCTCCAGCCAGCCGAGCCACTTGATGTCCCGGTCCTCGAAGATGAAGTCCAGGAAGATCATCAGCAGGAACATGCCACCGAAGGCGGCGATCGACGGGTGGGCGTCGGTCACCAGCTGCTGGTAGCGGTCCTTGTCGTTCAGGGCGAGTTCGACAGCCTTGATCGGGCCCAGCTGGGCGCTGATGGCGACGATCACGACGGGGAAGACCAGCCGCATGCCGAAGACGGCGATCAGGATGCCGACGGTGAGGAAGATCTTCTGCCAGAAGGCATTCATCTTCTTCAGGATCCCGGCGTTGACCACCGCGTTGTCGAAGGACAGCGAGATCTCGAGGACGGAGAGGATCGCGACGATGCCGAGCGCGGTCCACCCGCCGAACAGGACCGCCGCGACCAGGCCGAGCGCGGTGACCGCGAACGACCACCCGAAGGTTTTCAGAACCACTGGCTACCCAATCGTGTGTGTACGGGGCTCCCCCGCGCCGTACCCGGCTTTACGAACTTTTGAAGCCGAAGTCTAGTCGGACCCCCTCCGCACCCCCATCGGGCCCGGATTTTGCTCATAACGCGTTAGGAGACGTTGACCCCGAAGTCCAGCGCGATGCCGCGCAGGCCCGACGCGTACCCCTGCCCGACGGCCCTGAACTTCCACTCGCCCTGGTAGCGATAGAGCTCCCCGAAGATCATCGCGGTCTCCGTGGAGGCGTCCTCGCTCAGGTCGTAGCGGGCGAGCTCCTGGCCGTCGGCCTGGTTGGCCACGCGGATGAAGGCGTTGCTGACCTGGCCGAAGGTCTGGCCCCGCTCGTCGGCCATGTGGATGGAGACGGGGAACACGATCTTGTCGCACTGCGGCGGCACCTTGGAGAGGTCGATCAGGAGCGACTCGTCGTCGCCGTCGCCCTCGCCGGTGAGGTTGTCACCGGTGTGCTCGACCGAGCCGTCCGGACTCTTGAGCTGGTTGTAGAAGACGAACCACTCGTCCCCGAGCACGCGCCCGCTGCTGCACATCAGCGCGCTGGCGTCGAGGTCGAAGGGCGCTCCGGTGGTGGAACGCGCGTCCCAGCCGAGCCCGACCATCACCTGGGTGAGGTTGGGTGCGGCCTTGGACAGGGAGACGTTGCCCCCCTTGGCGAGCGTGACGCCCATGTTGCTGTCCCTCCCCTTGGGGCCACAGGCCCGATGGTGTTACCGAGGTGGTCCTGCACGTCCGGCGCCGCACGTAAACCGTGCGGCGCCGGACGAGAGGACCTTCGGGCCCCGGTGCCGGGGCCCGTGAGGTGATCAGACGTTCACACCGAAGTCCTGCGCGATGCCGCGCAGGCCCGAGGCGTAGCCCTGGCCGATGGCGCGGAACTTCCACTCCGCGCCGTGCCGGTAGAGCTCGCCGAAGACCATGGCGGTCTCGGTGGAGGCGTCCTCGCTCAGGTCGTACCGGGCGATCTCGGCGCCGCCCGCCTGGTTCACGACGCGGATGAACGCGTTGCGCACCTGCCCGAAGGACTGCTGGCGGGTCTCCGCGTCGTAGATCGAGACCGGGAAGACGATCTTCTCGATGTCCGCCGGGACACCGGCGAGGTCGACCTTGATCTGCTCGTCGTCGCCCTCGCCCTCACCGGTGAGGTTGTCACCGGTGTGCTCGACGGAGCCGTCCGGGCTCTTGAGGTTGTTGAAGAAGATGAAGTGCTGGTCGTTGCCGACCTTGCCGGAGTTGTTCAGCAGCAGCGCGCTGGCGTCCAGGTCGAAGTCCGTGCCGGTCGTGGTGCGGACGTCCCACCCCAGACCGATGATGACCGCGGTCAGGCCCGGCGCCTCCTTGGTCAGCGATACGTTGCCGCCCTTGCTGAGGCTGACTCCCACGAGTCCTCCATTGGTGTCCAGGGGCGGGATGCCCCGTTGTGCTCGGATGTCGGATCAACGAGTCGATCCTAGTGACGGGTTCCCGCCTCACCCAGGCCCTGAGGTCCCGAATTCAGCGGGTGTCGGGCGCGTGCCGCCCGACCGGCGTCACAGGGAGTCGAGCGCCTTCACGTAGTCGTTCAGGTCGCGCGCGTCCGGCAGGCCGTTGACGACGGTCCACCGCACGACGCCCTCCTTGTCGATGACGAAGGTGCCGCGCACCGCGCAGCCCTTGTCCTCGTCGAAGACGCCGTAGGCGCGCGAGACGTTGCCGTGCGGCCAGAAGTCCGACAGCAGCGGGTACTCCAGGTTCTCCTGCTCGGCGAAGACGCGCAGGGTGTGGATGGAGTCGTTGGAGACGGCGAGCAGCTGGGTGTCGCGGTCGGAGAACTGCGGCAGGTTGTCGCGCAGCTCGCACAGCTCGCCGGTGCACACGCCGGTGAAGGCGAAGGGGTAGAAGAGCAGCACGACGTTCTTCCGGCCCCGGAAGTCGGACAGCCGCACGGGCGCGCCGTGGTTGTCCTTGAGCTCGAAGTCGGGGGCCTTCTCGCCGACCTGGATCGCCATCGCTGTGGGTGTCCCTTCGTGGGGCTTTTCGGGTGGGACCACCCTACGCAGGCACCGGTACAGGCCGGTGGGCGGGCCGACAGCGCCGGCCCGCCGCACCGCCGTACGGCTAACGCTTGGACTTGGCGGCCTTGGGCGTCGCCAGCCGGCTGCCGCTCCAGTCCTTGCCGACGCTGACGCTCTTGGACGCCGTCAGACCCGCCGTGGTGGCGGCTTCCGAGATGTCGCTCGGCTCGACGTACCCCGAACGGCCGGTCTTCGGCGTCAGGAGCAGGATCGCGCCGCCCTCTTCGATGTACGTGGTGGCATCCACCAGCGCATCCGTCAGGTCGCCGTCGTCGTCACGGAACCACAGCACAACGGCATCGGCCACGTCGTCGTAGTCCTCGTCCACCAGGTCGGCCTCGATGATGCCCTCGATGGCCTTGCGGAGCTCCTGGTCCACGTCGTCGTCGTAGCCGATCTCCTGGACCACCTGCCCGGGCTGGAACCCCAGCCTGGCGGCAGGGTTCGTCCGCTCCTCCGCGTGGTCCGCGGTCGCGCTCACGGGTTGCCTCCTGATCATGTCTTGGGAATAACTCAGCCACGCGCGTGCGCGAAGCATTGGCCGTAGTCCACACGGGCGGGGCGGATCGCGCAAGTACCCGGCCGTTCAGACCGCCGAAACGGTGACGTTCCTGGCCGTGTCACCGCAACTTCAGGCACACCATCATGGTCCGAGGTGATGCACACCACACCTTTCTGCCCCCTTTGGGCGTTTGGGAATCGTCTGTGGGTACGAGACTCGAAGGGATTCGCCCCCTACGTCACGGAGTCGATCTCACGTCTGGGTTACCGGTCGGTAGAGATGACGTTTCCCGGCCCCGAGGTGGACCATGGACAGCGGCGCGCCCCCCAGCGACGACGCCCCGGCGACGACAGCGAAACAGCGGCCCTCGCAGGCCCTCTGACAGGTAAGGAACAGCGTGGCTTCCGCATCCGATCGCAACCCGATCATCATTGGCGGCCTTCCGAGTCAGGTTCCTGACTTCGACCCCGAAGAGACCCAGGAGTGGCTCGACTCCCTCGACGCCGCCGTCGACGAGCGCGGCCGGGAGCGGGCCCGCTATCTGATGCTGCGGCTGATCGAGCGGGCCCGTGAGAAGCGCGTGGCCGTGCCCGAGATGCGCAGCACGGACTACGTGAACACCATTCCGACCAAGAGCGAGCCGTTCTTCCCGGGCAACGAGGACATCGAGCGCAAGGTCCTCAACGCCACCCGCTGGAACGCCGCGGTGATGGTCTCCCGGGCCCAGCGCCCGGGCATCGGCGTCGGCGGCCACATCGCCACGTTCGCGTCCTCCGCGTCCCTCTACGACGTGGGCTTCAACCACTTCTTCCGCGGCAAGGACGACGGCCTCGGCGGCGACCAGGTCTTCTTCCAGGGCCATGCCTCGCCGGGCATCTACGCCCGCGCGTTCTTGCTGGACCGGCTGAGCGAGCAGCACCTGGACGGCTTCCGCCAGGAGAAGTCCAAGGCCCCGTACGCGCTGTCGTCGTACCCGCACCCGCGGTCGATGCCGGACTTCTGGGAGTTCCCGACGGTGTCGATGGGCCTCGGCCCGATCGGCGCGATCTACCAGGCGCGGATGAACCGCTACATGGAGGCGCGCGGGATCGCCGACACCTCCAAGTCGCACGTCTGGGCGTTCCTCGGCGACGGCGAGATGGACGAGCCGGAGTCCCTGGGCCAGCTGTCCATCGCCGCCCGCGAGGGCCTGGACAACCTCACGTTCGTCGTCAACTGCAACCTGCAGCGCCTCGACGGTCCGGTGCGCGGCAACGGCAAGATCATCCAGGAGCTGGAGTCGATCTTCCGCGGCGCCGGCTGGAACGTGATCAAGCTGGTGTGGGACCGCAGCTGGGACCCGCTGCTCGCCCAGGACCGCGACGGCGTGCTGGTCAACCGGATGAACACCACGCCGGACGGGCAGTTCCAGACGTACGCCACGGAGACCGGCGCGTACATCCGCGACCACTTCTTCGGTGACGACCACCGGCTGCGCGCGATGGTCGAGGGCATGTCCGACGACCAGATCCTGCACCTGGGCCGCGGCGGTCACGACCACCGGAAGATCTTCGCGGCCTACAAGGCGGCCGTGGAGCACAAGGGCCAGCCGACGGTGATCCTCGCCAAGACGATCAAGGGCTGGACGCTGGGCCCGAACTTCGAGGGCCGCAACGCCACGCACCAGATGAAGAAGCTGACGGTCGACGACCTCAAGCGCTTCCGCGACCGTCTGCACCTGCCGATCCCGGACAAGGAGCTGGAGTCCGGCGTGCCGCCGTACTACCACCCGGGCCGGGACTCGGAGGAGATCCAGTACATGCACGACCGCCGCAAGGGTCTCGGCGGTTACGTCCCCACGCGCGTGGTCCGCTCCAAGCCGCTGGCGCTGCCCGAGGACAAGACGTACGCGACCGTGAAGAAGGGCTCGGGCCACCAGTCCATCGCGACGACGATGGCGTTCGTCCGGCTCCTCAAGGACCTCATGCGGGACAAGGAGATCGGCAAGCGCTTCGTGCTGATCGCGCCGGACGAGTACCGCACGTTCGGCATGGACTCGTTCTTCCCGAGCGCGAAGATCTACAACCCGCTGGGCCAGCAGTACGAGTCGGTCGACCGTGACCTGCTGCTCGCCTACAAGGAGTCGCCGAACGGCCAGATGCTGCACGACGGCATCTCGGAGGCGGGCTGCACCGCCTCGCTGATCGCCGCCGGTTCGGCCTACGCCACGCACGGCGAGCCGCTGATCCCGGTCTACGTCTTCTACTCGATGTTCGGCTTCCAGCGCACCGGCGACCAGTTCTGGCAGATGGCCGACCAGCTGGCGCGCGGCTTCGTCCTGGGCGCGACCGCCGGCCGCACGACCCTGACCGGTGAGGGCCTCCAGCACGCGGACGGCCACTCCCAGCTGCTGGCGTCCACGAACCCGGGCTGTGTGGCGTACGACCCGGCGTTCGGCTTCGAGATCGCCCACATCGTCAAGGACGGCCTGCGCCGGATGTACGGCGGCTCCGAGGAGCACCCACACGGCGAGGACGTCTTCTACTACCTGACCGTTTACAACGAGCCGATCCAGCACCCCGCCGAGCCCGAGAACGTGGACGTCGACGGCATCCTCAAGGGCCTCTACCGGTTCAGCGAGGGCACGGCCGGCTCGATCCCCGCGCAGATCCTGGCGTCCGGTGTCGCGCTCCCCTGGGCCGTCGAGGCGCAGAAGATCCTGGCCGAGGACTGGAACGTCAAGGCGGACGTCTGGTCGGCGACCTCCTGGAACGAGCTGCGGCGCGAGGCCGTGGCCTGCGAGGAGCACAACCTCCTGCACCCCGAGGAGGAGCAGCGGGTGCCGTACGTGACGCGCAAGCTCGCGGACGCGCAGGGGCCGGTCGTGGCCGTGTCCGACTGGATGCGGGCGGTGCCGGACCAGATCGCGCGCTGGGTGCCCCAGACGTACCAGTCGCTCGGCGCGGACGGCTTCGGCTTCGCCGACACCCGGGGCGCGGCCCGGCGGTTCTTCCACATCGATGCGCAGTCGATCGTGGTGGGTGTGCTGACCGAGCTGGCTCGTGAGGGCAAGGTCGACCGCTCCGTGCTCAAGCAGGCCATCGACCGGTACCAGCTGCTCGATGTGTCGGCCGCCGACCCGGGAGCCGCGGGCGGCGACGCGTAAGGACATCGAGGACCGAATCCGCAGGGGCGGCACCCGAGGGGTGCCGCCCCGCGCGTTTCCTACCATGCTTCCATGACGCTCCCGATGACCGCCTCGACCACTCTGGCCCGTTGGGAACGGCGCACCCAGGGTCCGCTGCTGGCACTGGCCGTGCTCTTCGCGATCGCCTATGCCATACCGATCGTGGCCCCCAGGGCTCCGCAGGACCTGCTCACCACATGCCATGTCACCAACTGGGCGGTATGGGCCGCTTTCGCCGCCGACTATCTGGTCCGCCTGTGGCTGGCCGAGGACCGGCTGCGGTTCGTACGCGGCAATCCGCTGGCGCTGCTGGCCGTGGTGCTGCCCCTGGCCCAGCCGCTGCGGTTGCTGAAGCTGGTGTCGATGCTGTTCCTCGCCGGGCAGCGGGCGCGGATGGCGTCGCAGGTGCACGTCACCACATACGTCGCGGGGTCATGTCTGGGACTGCTCGTCTTCGGTGCGCTGGCCGTGCTGGAGGTGGAACGGGACGAGCCCGGTGCCTCCATTCACACCCTGGGGGACGCGGTCTGGTGGGCGTTCACCACGATGACCACCGTGGGGTACGGGGACATGGCACCGACCACCGGGCTCGGCCGGATGCTGGCGGTCGGGCTGATGCTGTCCGGGATCGCGCTGCTGGGTGTGGTGACGGCGAACATCGCCGCCTGGTTCATCGCCCGCTTCGAGAAGGACGACATCGAGGAGCGGCGGCAGACCGAGGCGATACGGGAGCTGACGGAGGAGGTGCGGGCGCTGCGGGGCGAGTTGGCGGCCCTGAAGGGGACCTCGGTGGAGCCATGGAAGGGGACCTCGGTGGAGCCATGAGAGGGCCCCCGGCCGGGCGGCCGGGGGCTCTTCCCACATGCTTCACCCGGGTCAGAACAAGCCCACGCCCGGTGTGGCCGCTCCGGACAGCCAGATGACGGCCAGGAGCGTGTCGATGGCGCCCAGGACCAGGGCGATCACGGCCGCGGTGGGGCGGGACCCCGACCAGGTGCGGCCCATGGCGAGCCAGCCGCAGACCATCGCGGCGGGACCGAGGACGATCCCCAGCACGAAGAAGCCTGCCACGGCGCAGATGACTCCGATGAGTCCGAGTGTCGCGCGATCCGTCCCGGCCCGTGACCACGTCCGGCCACGTGAGCGGGGGTGCCTGCGCGTGCCATGTCCGAAGCTCGCCATCATCGACTCCCGTAAACCCTCGGTCGGTTGGGGTTCGGTTCGGGTATGAGATGGCGTGTACCCCGTCGGCACGCTTCAATGCCGCTGCCTGCGCGCTGCCCCCCTCCGGCAGCGCGCCGCAGCGTCCGTCCTCCATGCCCTGCGGAGGACTTGACCCACTGTGACCTGCGGCATGGGCCGGAGGGGAGGGTTCGGCGGCTTCGTTCACCCTGATGAGCGAACGGGCCGCCGCAGAGCGTCAGATGTGCGCCGCGCCCGCACCGGCTTCGGCGTTCGCGCCGCGCTTGGTGAGGAAGGCGACGAACACGGCCACGACGGCGACACCGGCGGCGACGAGCGAGGCCGCGCTCATGCCGGAGATGAACGTGTCGTGCGCGACACCCGTGATCTTCGCGGCGATCGCGTCCGGCGTGCCCGGCGCCACCGGCGGGACACCGACCTGGACCGCCTCGGAGGCCTGGTGCTCCTGTTCCGGCGTGAGCGGCGGGAGGCCCGCCTTCTGCCAGTTGCCCGCCAGGTCGCTGTTGACCTTGGAGGCCATGACGGCACCGAGCACCGCCGTACCGAGGCTGCCGCCGATCTGCATGGCGGCCTGCTGGAGGCCGCCCGCGACGCCCGACAGCTCCATCGGGGCGTTGCCGACGATGACTTCGGTCGCACCGACCATGACCGGCGCGAGACCGAGGCCCAGCAGGGCGAACCAGAGCGACATGATGGCGCTGCCGGTGTCCGTCTCCAGCGTCGACATCCCGTACATGGCGATCGCGGTGAGCGCCATGCCGCCCGCGAGCGGGACCCGGGGGCCGAGCTTGGTGATCATCGCGCCGGCCAGCGGCGAGCCGACGATCATCATGCCGGTGAGCGGCAGCAGGTGCAGACCGGCGTCGATCGGACTCATCCCGTGCACGTTCTGGAGGTAGAACGTCACGAAGAACAGGCCGCCCATGAAGGCGATGGCCATCAGCACCATCAGCACCACACCGGCGGACAGCGCGACGGAACGGAACAGGGCCAGCGGGATCAGCGGCTCCCTCACCTTCGTCTCCCAGAAGGCGAAGGCCGCGAAGCACAGGACGGAAGCCCCGAGGAACGACAGCGTCTTGACGTCGCCCCAGCCCCACTCGGACGGCGGGGCCTTGATGAGCGCCCACACCAGGCAGAACACCGCGGTCGACAGCAGGGCGATGCCCAGCAGGTCGAAGGAGCGCGGGGCGTTCTCGGCGCGGTGGTCGCGCAGGATCAGCACGCCGAGGACGACGGCGAGGACACCGACCGGCACGTTGATGAAGAACACCGACTGCCAGTTGACGTGCTCGACGAGCACGCCGCCGAGGATCGGGCCGCCCGCGGTGGACGCGCCGATGACCATGCCCCAGATGCCGATGGCCATGTTCAGTTTCTCGGCGGGGAACGTGGCCCGCAGCAGGCCGAGCGCGGCCGGCATCAGCAGCGCGCCGAACAGACCTTGCAGGACGCGGAAGACGACGACGAACGCGATGCTGTCGGACAGACCGATCGCGCCCGAGGCGGCGGCGAAGCCGACGACGCCGATGAGGAAGGTCTGCCGGTGACCGAAGCGGTCGCCGAGCTTGCCCGCGGTGATCAAGGAGACCGCGAGGGCGAGGAAGTATCCGTTGGTGATCCACTGGACCTCGGCGAACGTGGCGCCGAGGTCCTTCTGGATCGCCGGGTTGGCGATGGCCACGATGGTGCCGTCGAGGGCCACCATCATGACCCCCACAGCGACGGTGATGAGGGTGAGCCAGGGGTGCCCTCGCAGCCCCTTGCCCGGCGTCGCGTCCGAGGGACCCGCCGGCGCCTTGCCCCCCGACCCCGTCGTGTCGATGGTGGTCTGACTAGTCATACCGGGAGGCTAGTGACAGCCACTGACAGTTGACAAACCAATTCACCAGTCGGTAACTGACACGACTCTTCCGTATAGCCTGAACTGGGAAAACACCGAGGACGAGAGGCACGTCTTGAACCTGCGCGAACGCAAGAAGCGGCGCACCCGGGACGCACTGCTGCGGGCCGCGCTGGAGCTCTTCGCCACGCGCGGGTACGAGGAGACGACCGTCGACGACATCGCCGCCGCCGTGGACGTCTCGCAGCGCACCTTCTTCCGCTACTTCGCCGGCAAGGAGGAGACGGCGTTCTTCGTGCCGCGCCTCGCGGAGACGCTCGTCGTCGAGGCCCTGCGCACCCGCCCGCCGGACGAGGCGCCGCTGGAGGCGCTGCGCCGGGCCGTGCTGGAGAGCTGGGACGCGATCAACGAGGCCGTGGTGGAGCTCGTGCCGATCGAACTCCACATGCGCGTCTACCGGGTGATCGAGTCGACGCCCGCACTGCTCGCCGCCCATCTGCGGCGCTCGGCGGAGCTGGAGGAACAGCTCGCGTGCATCATCGCCGAGCGCGAGGGGCTCGACGTGGACCTGGACCCCCGGCCGAGGATCGTCGTGGCCCTGTTCGGCGGGGTGATTCGCGTCACCGAACGCTTGTGGTCCGCGGGGGACGACGTCACCCTCGACGGAATGCGCCAACTCACCACCACATACCTGGATCAGGTGGGCCCCGCACTGGCCGGGAACTGGCGTGCGAGGCCGTCCCCTTAACAGATCCACCGAAACGTGATCCCGGTCACTTGGTTAACGCGAGACCCTCTCGTTCTCCTAGTGTGTCCTTTCAGTGACTTCCTTCGACACCTCCCCGCAACTGAACGTCTGGCGCGCACTGCTCGCTCTGGCCGTCGTGTTCGTGATGCTCGCGACCACCGGCTGGACGGCCCTGCGCAACCAGCGGGGCGACACGCCGCTCCAAGCCTCGCTCTCCGCCTGGGAGCACGGCCGGATCGGCGGGCACCGGCTGCCGGACCCGCAGTCCGAGCCGACGAAGCTGGCCCGCTTCTTCTCCTCGCTCACCGAGCAGGAGCGTTCGTCCCTGGTCCGCACGTACCCGCTCGCGGTGGGCAACATGAACGGCGCGCCGGTCGAGCTGCGCTACCGCGCCAACCATCTCGCCCTCGCGAAGGCGCGCAAGGTCGAGCGTGAGCGCATGCACGACGAGCGCCTCACCCCGTCCGGGCAGCACGAGGCGGGCCGCAGGATGCACCGCCTCGAGGACCTCATGGAGCCGGGCCGGCACATCCTGGCCTTCGACCCCGAGGGCTCGGGCCGGGTGGCGGAGGTCTTCGGCAACCTGCGCAGGGCGGAGCGGATCTCGGTCGTCGTCCCCGGCGTCGACACCGACCTGCTCACCTTCCAGCGCACCCAGCGCAAGTACTCCGCGCCCGTCGGCATGGCCAAGTCCCTGTACGCGGCCGAGCGGCAGGTGAGCCCCTCGACCCGTACGGCCGTCATCGCCTGGGCCGACTACACGGCGCCCAGCGGACTCGGCATCGACTCGGCCACGGCGATGCGTGCCGAGGAGGGTGCCGTGCGGCTCAACGCGCTGGTGCGTGCGCTGCCGGGTGGCTCGCCGGTCTCGCTGTTCTGCCACAGCTACGGTTCCGTGGTGTGCGGGGTCGCGGCGCACGCGCTGCCGGGCCGGGTGTCCGACATCGCGGTCGCGGGCAGCCCCGGCATGCGGGTCGAGAAGGCGGCCCAGCTGCAGACCGGCGCCCGGGTGTGGGCGATGCGGGACTCCGACGACTGGATCCAGGACGTGCCCTACCTGGAGGTCGGCGGACTGGGCCACGGCGCGGACCCGGTGTCCTCCGGGTTCGGGGCACGGGTGCTGTCGGCAGCGGGCGCGAAGGGGCACGCGGGCTACTTCGAGCCCGGAACGGCAAGTCTGTTCAATTTCGCAGAGATCGGCGTCGGCGCATACCGCTCGGTGCACTGCGCGCACGAAGACGGCGTCTGCCGTACCGGTTTGTCCGGCACGGCAGCGGCCTGACGCGCGTAGAAGCCGAAAGAATTGCGGTCTGCTCGGGAGGGGGACGGAGGAGCGCGTGCCGCATACGATGAGCCGCATGGGTGACGTACTGGCCGGATTGCATGCCGTCTGGGAGTTCGAGTCCGACTCCGTGCTCATCCGTTACGAACGGGGGATTCGAACACCCAAGCTTTTCCAGGCCCTCGGGGAGCGTCGCGTGCCCCTGGAGGCGATAGCGGGGGTCACCTTGACCCGCGGGAAACGCGGCACGGTCGTGCTGCGCGTCGAACCGCGTCCCGGAGCGGACCCGTTGATGGAGGCGGCCGCCGGGCAGCTGAAGGAGAGCGGCGACCCCTACCGGCTGGTGCTGCCCGCCGACCGCGAGGTCCTCGCGGAGTACTACGCCGACGAACTGCGGACGCTGCTGACGGAGTCCGGGCCGACCGATCGGTTCCTCGTGAAGCCGCCCGAGGGGCCGCTGTCGTTCAAGGCGTACGACGGGAAGGCGAGCTTCGACGGACGGACCGTGAACTTCCGGTGGTTCTGGACGGGGGCGTCGTCGGCGAAGTGGAAGGCGGGCGACCAGAGCTTCTCCGTCGGAGAGCTGAACGGGGTGGAGTGGCGGTCGCCGGAGGTCTTCGAGGGGCATTTGCGGCTTTTGCGCCGGGATACGTCGGTGGCGGCGCCGAGCCAGGCCGATCTGGATCCCGCCGCGGTGGTGTTCGGACTGGGGTACGGCCCCGTGCACGAGTCGTTGCCGTTCGCGGCGGCGGTGCTGGCCGCGGTGCGGACGTCCAGTCCGGTGCCGGCCGTGCCGACCGGCGGGCCGCGGCGTGACCCCGCGGACATCGCCGAGCGGATTCGTCACCTGGGCGAGTTGCATCAGGCCGGATTGGTGACGGATGAGGAGTTTTCGGTCAAAAAGGCCGAGTTGTTGGCGGAGCTTTAGCGTTCGCCGGGACCTCGCCGTCAGCGGGCGCGGGTGCGTGCGTGGTTGATCCCGCCACGCGGCGGAGCCGCACCTCGACACAGCCCCGCGCCCCTGAGGGCGCGCCCCTGGGGGCGCCGCGCTACTCCCTGCCTGCCGAAGTGAACGCCATGTCCGCGTAGCGGGTGCCTGCCACCTGGGCCGCTATGCCGTCCAGGAGGTCCAGTTCCTCGTCGGTCAGGACGATCCTGGTCGCCGCCGTGTTCTCCTCCACCCTGGCGGGCTTGCGGGTGCCGGGGATCGGAATGACCGGGAGGCCGTGGATCGTCGCCTGCTGCTGCGCCCAGGCCAGGGCGATCTGACCCAGGGTCGCGTCGTGTGCCTCGGCCACCGCGCGGATCAGCTCCAGCAGGGTCGCGTTCGCCGTGGCGTTGTCGCCCGTGAAGCGGGGCTGCTGGCGGCGGAAGTCACCGGCGGTCAGGTCCTGGTCGGCGTTCTTGAAGGAGCCGGTGAGGAAGCCGCGGCCGAGCGGCGAGTACGCCACGAGGGCCACGCCCAGCTCACGGGCCGCGGGGACGACATGCGTCTCGATGTCCCGGCTGAACAGCGACCACTCCGACTGCACGGCGGCGATGGGGTGGACGGCGTGGGCGGCGCGCAGTTCCCCGGCCGTGACCTCGCTCAGGCCGAGGTGCTTGACCTTGCCCTCGCGGACCAGGTCGGCCATGGTGCCGACGCTCTCCTCGATCGGCACGTTCACATCGCGCCGGTGCATGTAGTAGAGGTCGATGGCGTCGACGTCCAGGCGCTTCAGGCTCGCCTCGACGGCCTCGCGGATGTAGGGCGGGTCGTTGCGGACGATCCGGCGCGTGGGGTCGTCCGGGGGGATCGACAGGGCGAACTTGGTGGCGATGACGACCTCGTCGCGGTGGGCCTTGAAGAACGGCGACAGGAACCGCTCGTTCTCACCGGCGCCGTACGCGTCGGCCGTGTCGTAGAGGGTGACGCCCAGTTCGAGCGCCCGCTCCAGCGTGGCCCGGGACGCGTCCGCGTCCGCGGGACCGTAGCCGAAGCTCATGCCCATGCAGCCCAGGCCCTGGACGCTCACCTCGGGACCGTGGTCGCCGAGCTTCGCCGTCGTGATCGTGCCGTCCGTCATCGGGACCTCTCCGACGCCAGGGCACGCCCGGCGTCCGCGTAGAAACTGATCTTCCGGTCGAGCACGGCGAGCGTGCCGCGGAGTTCGTCGATCCGGGCCAGGACGTCCTCGCGGGTCGTCTTCAGCAGCTCGAAGCGCTCGACATAGGTGTGGTCGCCCTCGCGCACCAGTTCCGCGTACCTGACCATGTCCGCCACCGGCATGCCCGTCAGGCGGAGTTTGCCGACCAGGTCGAGCCAGTCGAGGTCGCGGTTGGTGTAGCGGCGCTGACCGGTGTGAGAGCGGTCGATGTGCGGCATCAGACCGATGCGCTCGTACCAGCGCAGGGTGTGAGCCGTCAGGCCGGTCAGGGCGACGACCTCGCTGATCGTGTAGCGGTCCTGGCCGTCCGGGCGCCGGTTCTGCTGCGGCGGGCCGGCACAGGTGTCGGTCCCGGTCGCCGTGGTCTCCATCACCGTCATGGCCCCCACGCTAGAACCTTGGAGTGCACTCCAAGCAAGCGCCGACGGTAAGAAATCGGCAGGACGTCTCCCGATCCGGCTGGCTGGCTGGCTGGCTGGCTGGCGTACGGACTCATGAGTGTCGTACGTCGCACCCTGCCCGAAGACGCCGAGGAAGTCCTGCGGCTGCGTCAGGTTGATCGACTCGCTGTTCGCCGCCGACCCCTCCCTCGCCTGGCACGGGGAGTCGCTGTCCACGCTCAGGGCCGAACCGGCACAGGCGGACGGGGACTTCACGGCGTTCGTCGTCGACCACCCGGAGCGGCCGGTGGCGTTGGCCTGTCCGGTGGCCGGCACCATCGACCACCGCATCGGCAAGGCGTCCGACCCGCAGGGCAGGGTGGGCTTGGTGTTGCACGTCTCCCTCGGTTTTCGCCCCCCGTCCGACCCTTTGCTGGAGCTCGCCCTCTGAGCGCATAGGCTCGCACGCATGTCGCTGAAGAGCCTCGCCTTGATCGAGAACTGGCCGGTTCCCACCGCCGCCGCGGGTGCCGTGCGAGCCGACGGCACCGTCCTCGGCCTCCACGGGCCGGCCGGGCAGCGGTTCCCGCTCGCGTCGGTGACCAAGCCGCTGGCCGCCTACGCGGTGCTCGTCGCGTACGAGGAGGGGGCGATCGAGTTCGACGAGCCGGCGGGTCCCGCCGGGTCGACGGTCCGGCACCTGCTCGCGCACACCTCGGGCCTCGCCTTCGACGAGCACAAGGTCACGGCCCCGCCCGGGGAGCGGCGGCTGTACTCCAACGCCGGCTTCGAGCAGCTGGGCGACCATGTCGCGAAGGTCACCGACATCCCCTTCGCCGAGTACCTGCGGCAGGCCGTGCTGGAGCCGCTGGGCATGACCTCGACGACCCTGGAGGGCTCCCCGGCCAAGGACGGGGTGTCGACGGTGGAGGACCTGCTGCGGTTCGCGGCCGAGGTGCAGGCGCCGCGGCTGCTGGACCCCCGTACGGTCGCCGAGGCGATGAGTGTGCAGTACCCGGGCACCAAGGGCGTCCTGCCGGGGTACGGCCACCAGAACCCGAACGACTGGGGACTCGGCTTCGAGATCCGCGACTCCAAGTCGCCGCACTGGACGGGTTCGTCGTCCTCTCGGCGCACCTTCGGGCATTTCGGTCAGTCGGGTACGTTCCTGTGGATCGACCCCGACGCGGGAGCGGCCTGCGTGGCGCTGACGGACCGGGCGTTCGGGCCGTGGGCGATCGAGGCGTGGCCGGCGTTCACGGACGCGGTGCTGGCCGAGCTCTAGTGCCGCGGCAGGCAACGTTTGCCCGTGAAGGAGCGGCGTCCGGTGCGTGCTCTCGGTGTGCCGGCCGGAAGCCCTCGTACTGGACATACTTGGGCTTTCGGCCGGTACGGCGAGAGGGCGTGCCGGGCGTCGCGACGGGGCGAACGTTGCCTGCCGCGGCACTAGGTTGCGGACACGACCTGGGTCATCTCCCAGATCAGCAGCTCCGCGTCACGCACGCCCTCGGCCTCCAGGCCCTTGGCGTCCGTGATCCGGGCCGCGTCACCGGGTCCCAGTTCCTTGCCGTCCAGGCGGACCTCGCCGCGTACGACATGGACGTAGGCGTACGGCCCGTCCGGCACCGCTGTCCGCTCCCCCGGTCCCAGGCGCCGCACGTGCAGCATCGCACCCGCCTCCGGGACGGCGTACGGCGTCGAATCGGCGATGCCGTGGACGACCTCGTAGGACGGGTCGCCGCCGGGCTCGAGCGGGGCCAGCCACATCTGGACGAAGGTCAGGGGCCCGGGACCGTCGTTGCGCTCCACGTGCCGCACCCCGCCCGCCGAGCTGAGCCGCTGCACGTCGCCGTGGCGTACGACCGACTCGCGCCCCGTGGAGTCCCGGTGGGTCAGCTCGCCCTCGACCACCCAGGTCACGATCTCGGTGTGGCTGTGCGGATGCTCGTCGAAGCCGGCCCCGGGCGCCAGCCGCTCCTCGTTGCACGCGAGCACCGCGCCGAAGCGGAGGTTGTCCGGGTCGTAGTGCGGCCCGAAGGAGAAGGCGTGCCACGACTCGATCCCAGCGGCCGCGTCCCCTCCGGGGTAGCGCTCGTCCGCGCGCCTGACGTCCATCACGACGTCCACGGTAGGCCCTGCGGACCGGCTTCCCGTCCGGATAAGGCAGTCTTGTCCCTGTGCCCGAACCCGAAACCAGCAAGAACGAAGCCGCAGCCCACGACGTCCATCCGCATGCCGCGACGCTGAAGCGGCTGGAGAAGTCGTCCGGGTCGCTCGCCGCGCAGGCCATCGCGCGGATGGACGAGACGCTGCCCTGGTACCGGGCCATGCCCCCGGAGAACCGTTCCTGGATCGGTCTGGTCGCACAGGCGGGTATCGCCGCGTTCACCGAGTGGTTCCGGCATCCGGACGCCCCGCAGGCCATCTCCACCGACGTCTTCGGCACCGCGCCGCGCGAGCTGACCAGGGCGATCACCCTGCGCCAGACCGTGGAGATGGTGCGCACCACCATCGAGGTCATGGAGAGCGCGATCGACGAGGTCGCGGCCCCCGGCGACGAGCGGGTGCTGCGCGAGGCACTGCTCGTCTACGCCCGGGAGATCGCCTTCGCCACGGCCCAGGTGTACGCGCAGGCCGCCGAGGCACGCGGTGCCTGGGACGCCCGGCTGGAGTCCCTGGTGGTGAACGCCGTGCTCAGCGGCGAGGCCGACGAAGGTGCCGTGTCGCGGGCCGCCGCGCTCGGCTGGAACTCGCCCGAGCACGTGTGCGTGGTCCTCGGCACGGCGCCCGACGGCGACTCGGAACTGACCGTGGAGGCGATCCGGCGGGCCTCCCGGCACGCCAAGCTCCAGGTGCTCACCGGGGTGCTCGGCGACCGCCTGGTGGTCATCGCGGGAGGCAGCGACAACCCGCTGGCCGTCGCCAAGTCGCTCATCGGCCCGTTCGCGGCCGGGCCGGTCGTGGCGGGCCCGGTCGTGCCGGACCTGCTGGCAGCGACCCGGTCCGCGCAGGCCGCAGCCGCCGGGCTCAAGGCGTGTTCCGCCTGGCAGGACGCCCCGCGCCCGGTCCTGGCCGACGATCTGCTCCCGGAGCGGGCGATGGCCGGTGACCCCTCGGCCCGCGAGCAGTTGGTGGAGGAGATCTACAGACCGCTGGAGGAGGCCGGAGCCGCGCTCCTGGAGACCCTCAGCGTCTACCTCGAACAGGCGAGCAGCCTTGAGGGGGCGGCCCGGATGCTGTTCGTCCATCCCAACACCGTCCGCTACCGGCTTCGACGTGTGACTGACGTCACCGGATGGTCACCCTCCGATGTACGATCTGCGTTCACCCTGCGGATCGCTCTGATCCTGGGGCGTCTGGTCGATGGAGATCCTCAGTCCTAAGGTTTTGTCGAAGCTCGACAAAACCCCTCCGTGTTCTTCGTCCCTGTCCCCACGGGCGGTTGTGCCCGTCCCCAAGAGAGAGTGTGAGAGTGCTCGTACTCGTCGCTCCCGGCCAGGGCGCTCAGACGCCCGGCTTCCTGACCGAATGGCTCGACCTCCCCGGTGTTCGCGGTGCCCTCGAGGCCTGGTCCGACGCCGCGGGGATCGACCTGATCCGTTACGGCACCGAGGCCGACGCGGAGGAGATCCGCGACACCGCGGTGGCGCAGCCGCTGCTGGTCGCGGCCGGACTGGCGTCCGCGAACCTGCTGTTCGACGACCCGGCCGAGCTGGCGCAGAAGGTCGGCGCGATCGCCGGTCACAGCGTCGGTGAGATCACCGCCGCGTCGCTCGCCGGGGTGCTCCCGCACGAGGAGGCGCTCCGCCTGGTCCGCACCCGCGGGCTCGGCATGGCCGAGGCCGCCGCCGTCACGGAGACCGGCATGGCGGCGCTGCTGGGCGGCGACCCCGCCGTCACGGTCCCGCACCTGGAGAAGCTGGGCCTGACCCCGGCGAACATCAACGGCGCGGGCCAGATCGTCGCGGCCGGCACCAAGGAGCAGCTCGCCGCGCTGGAGGCGGACAAGCCCGAGGGCGTGCGCAAGGTCGTCGCGCTGAAGGTCGCCGGCGCGTTCCACACGCACCACATGGCGCCGGCGGTCCAGACGCTGGCGAAGGCCGCCGAGGCCCTGGCTCCCGGCGACCCGAAGGTCGCCTACGTCTCCAACAAGGACGGGCGGACCGTCACCGGCGGCGCCGAGGTGCTGGAGCGCCTGGTCGGCCAGGTCGCCAACCCGGTCCGCTGGGACCTGTGCATGGAGACCTTCAAGGAGCTCGGTGTCACGGCTCTGCTCGAGCTGTGCCCCGGTGGCACCCTCACCGGCCTCGCCAAGCGGGCCCTGCCCGGGGTGAAGACGCTGGCCCTGAAGTCCCCCGCCGACCTCGACGCGGCTCGCGAGCTCATCGCCGAGCACGCCTGACCGCCGCCCCCAAGGAGCCGCCCGCATGGCGAAGATCAAGCCCAGCAAGGGCGCCCCGTACGCACGCATCCTCGGCGTCGGCGGCTACCGCCCGACCCGGGTCGTGCCGAACGAGGTGATCCTCGAGACGATCGACTCGTCCGACGAGTGGATCCGTTCGCGCTCCGGCATCGAGACCCGGCACTGGGCGAACGACGAGGAGACGGTCGCCGCGATGTCGATCGAGGCGTCCGGCAAGGCGATTGCCGACGCCGGGATCTCCGCCGAGCAGATCGGCGGCGTGATCGTCTCGACCGTCTCGCACTTCAAGCAGACCCCGGCCGTCGCCACCGAGATCGCCGACAAGCTCGGCACCGCCAAGGCCGCCGCCTTCGACATCTCGGCCGGCTGCGCGGGCTTCGGTTACGGCCTGACCCTCGCCAAGGGCATGATCGTCGAGGGCTCGGCCGAGTACGTCCTGGTGATCGGCGTGGAGCGGCTGAGCGACCTGACCGACCTGGAGGACCGCGCGACGGCCTTCCTGTTCGGTGACGGTGCCGGCGCGGTCGTGGTCGGCCCGGCCCAGGAGCCCGGGATCGGCCCCACCGTCTGGGGCTCCGAGGGCGACAAGTCCGAGACGATCAAGCAGACCGTGCCGTGGACGGACTACCGTTCCGGCGAGGTCGCCAAGTTCCCCGCCATCACGCAGGAGGGCCAGGCGGTGTTCCGCTGGGCCGTGTTCGAGATGGCGAAGGTCGCCAAGGAGGCGCTGGATGCCGCCGGCATCTCCGCGGAGGACCTGGACGTCTTCATTCCGCACCAGGCCAACGAGCGGATCATCGACTCGATGGTGAAGACTCTCAAGCTGCCGGAGTCCGTCACGGTCGCCCGTGACGTACGCACCACCGGCAACACCTCGGCCGCCTCGATCCCGCTCGCCATGGAGCGGCTCCTGGCGACCGGCGAGGCGAAGAGCGGCGACACCGCGCTCGTCATCGGCTTCGGGGCGGGTCTCGTCTACGCCGCGACTGTCGTTACCCTCCCCTAGGCACTCCGTGCCGGATCATGCGATCCGGTGCGCGAGGAAATACCCGCCACACCCTCTGGATATCTACGAAGGAGCGCCAACATGGCCGCCACTCAGGAAGAGATCGTCGCCGGTCTCGCCGAGATCGTGAACGAGATCGCCGGCATCCCGGTTGAGGACGTCCAGCTGGACAAGTCCTTCACCGACGACCTGGACGTCGACTCGCTGTCCATGGTCGAGGTCGTCGTCGCCGCCGAAGAGCGCTTCGACGTCAAGATCCCCGACGAGGACGTCAAGAACCTCAAGACCGTCGGCGACGCGACCGACTACATCCTCAAGCACCAGGGCTGAGCAGCCGATCCGGCCCTCCGGGCTGACTGCCCCGCCACCCGGCGGTGGCGCCGCTTAATCCTCGATTCCGTTGGAGAAAGAATTCCCGTGAACTCGACCAATCGCACCGTGGTCGTCACCGGTATCGGCGCAACCACACCGCTGGGTGGCGACGCAGCCTCTACCTGGGAGGGCCTGATCGCCGGCAAGTCCGGCGTCAAGCCCCTGGAGCAGGACTGGGCGGCCGACCAGGCCGTCAAGATCGCGGCCCCGGTCGCCGTGGAGCCGACCGAGGTCATCCCGCGGCCGCAGGCCCGCCGACTGGACCGCTCGGCGCAGTTCGCGCTGATCGCGGCCAAGGAGGCCTGGGCCGACGCCGGTTTCGAAGCGAAGGCCGGCGAGGACCCGAACATCGACCCCGACCGGCTCGGCGCGGTCATCGCCTCCGGCATCGGCGGCGTGACGACGCTGCTCGACCAGTACGACGTGCTGAAGGAGAAGGGCGTCCGCCGCGTCTCCCCGCACACCGTTCCCATGCTGATGCCCAACAGCCCCTCGGCCAACGTGGGTCTGGCCGTGGGCGCCCGGGCGGGCGTGCACACGCCGGTCTCCGCCTGCGCTTCCGGCGCCGAGGCCATCGGCTACGCCATCGAGATGATCCGCACCGGCCGCGCCGACGTCGTCGTCGCGGGTGGCACGGAGGCGGCGATCCACCCGCTGCCCATCGCCGCGTTCGGCAACATGATGGCGATGTCCAAGAACAACGACGACCCGCAGGGCGCGTCGCGTCCCTACGACACCGCCCGGGACGGCTTCGTCCTCGGTGAGGGCGCCGGTGTCGTCGTCCTGGAGTCCGCCGAGCACGCCGCACGGCGCGGGGCCCGGGTGTACGCCGAGGCGGTCGGGCAGGGCATCTCCGCCGACGCGCACGACATCGTGCAGCCGGAGCCGGAGGGGCGGGGCATCTCGCACGCCCTGCAGAACCTGCTGGATGGCACCGACCTGGACCCGGCGGAGATCGTGCACGTCAACGCGCACGCGACGTCCACGCCGGCCGGGGACATCGCCGAGCTGAAGGCGCTGCGGAAGGTGTTCGGGGACGACGCCGACCACTTCGCGGTGTCCGCGACGAAGTCGATGACCGGGCATCTGCTGGGTGGTGCGGGTGGTGTGGAGACGGTGGCGACCGTGCTCGCGCTGTACCACCGGGTGGCTCCGCCGACGATCAACGTGGAGAACCTCGACCCCGAGGCCGAGGCCAACGCGGATGTCGTGCGGGGTGAGGCCCGGAAGCTGCCCGTCGAGGGGCGTATCGCCGCGCTGAACGACTCGTTCGGGTTCGGTGGGCACAACGTGGTGCTGGCGTTCCGGACGGTTTGATCTTCGCCTTACGGCGAGTGGCCCGGACTCTGCTTGAGTTCGGGCCACTCGCCGTTTTGTGTTGCGTCGTGTGCCGGGTGTCGGCCGGTGGGGGTTGTTCGCGCAGTTCCCCGCGCCCCCGAGGGCACGTTCCCTCAGGGTGTTCACACCACCTGGTGCAGCCAGCGGACCGGGGCGCCTTCGCCGGCGTATCTGAAGGGTTCCAGTTCGTCGTCCCAGGGCTTGCCCAGGAGTTTGCCGATCTCGGCTTCCAGGTCGGTCTCGCCGAGCCGGCTGCGTTGCAGGGCCGCGCGCAGGCGGTCCTCGGGGATGAGGATGTCGCCGTGGATGCCGGTGACGGCGTGGTAGATGCCGAGATCGGGGGTGCAGCTGTAGCGCTCGCCCTCGGCGGTGGGGCAGGGTTCCGCAGTGACCTCGAAGCGCATCAGGTGCCAGCCGCGCAGTGCGGAGGCCAGCTTGGACGCCGTACCCGCCTGGCCCTGCCAGGAGAATTCCGAGCGCCAGGTGCCCGGGGCGGCCGGCTGGCGGATCCAGTCCAGGCTGACGCGTGTGCCGAGCACCCCGGCGACGGCCCACTCGACGTGCGGGCACAGCGCGCGCGGCGCGGAGTGCACGTACAGAACTCCACGTGTCGTCACCGGAACCTCCGGGCAGAGCGGGACATGGTGCAAACGGGCGGAACGGCTGTGACCGGGCGGGTCACGTTGAGGGCGAGGCTACCGTGCGGTGGCGCAAGGAGTGTGACGTACGGTCGGTCCAGGGGCCCGGAAACGCCCGCCATTCACCCAGGGGGACGCTTGTACGGGTGTGAGCCGTTGCACCTGATCGGTCGGGAACCCTCGTGCGTTGGTATGGGTTGGGGAGACAGGCACGGCGTGGCGAGGGGATGGACCAGGGATGCGAATGCGGGGCCGGCGTACACGGGGCGTTCTGGCCGTGGTCGCGGCGACCGTGCTGGGCGTCGCCGGGTGTGATGCCGTGGGGGGTGATTCCGCCGCGCCGTCCGAGAGCGCGAAGCCGTCGCCGAAGCCCACTCCCCTGTGGGACCGCAGCCCGGCGTCCGTCGCGGCCGTCGGGGACTCCATCACACGCGGGTTCGACGCCTGTGACGTGCTGTCGGACTGCCCGGAGGCGTCCTGGGCGACCGGCGCCAGTCCCGAGGTCGACTCGCTCGCGGTGCGGCTGCTGGGCAGGACCGGGGCCGCCGAGCGGAGCTGGAACTACGCCGTGACCGGGGCGCGGATGGCCGATCTGCCCGGGCAGGTGGCCCGGGCGGTGCGGCGCGCGCCCCAGTTGGTGACGGTGATGGTGGGGGCCAACGACGCCTGCCGGTCCACGCCCTCGGCGATGACCCCGGTCTCCGCCTTCCGGGCCGACTTCGAGGACTCCCTGAAATCCCTGCGCAAGGCGTTGCCGAAGGCGCAGGTGTTCGTGGCGAGCGTGCCGAACCTGAAGCGGCTGTGGTCGGAGGGCCGCACCAGTCCCTTGGGCAAGCAGGTGTGGAAGCTGGGCATCTGCCCGTCGATGCTGGGTGACGCGGACGCCCTGGACTCGGCGGCGACCCTGCGGCGGGAGACGGTGCACAAGCGGGTGGAGGACTACAACAAGGTCCTGGAGGAGGTCTGCGCCGAGGACGAGCGCTGCCGTTACGACGGGGGCGCGGTGTACGACTACCGCTTCGGCACCGCCCAGTTGAGCCGTTGGGACTACTTCCACCCCAGTGTGAACGGACAGGCCCGCTTGGCGGAGATCGCGTACCGCACCGTCACCGCGAAAGGTCCCCTGACTTAGAGTTCCGCACATGAACGAACTCTTCGGAACACTTTCCGACGGGACCCCGGTGCAGCGCTGGACCCTGGCGAGGGCGGGCGTACGGGTGCGGGTGCTGTCGTACGGCGGGATCGTGCAGTCCGTGGAGGTGCCGGACCGGGAGGGCCGGGCCGGTGACGTGGTGCTGGGGTTCCCGGACCTCGACGGGTACCTGGCCCGTCCGGAGTCGTACCTGGGCGCTCTGGTCGGGAGGTACGCCAACCGGATCGCCGGCGCCCGCTTCACTCTGGACGGGCGGACGTACGCACTGGAACCGAACGACGGGCCGAACTCGCTGCACGGCGGCCCGAACGGCTTCGACAAGCGGGGGTGGGAGGCGGAGCCCGTGGAGCACGGGGTGCGGCTGACCCGGATCAGCCCGCACGGCGAGGAGGGGTTCCCGGGGCGCCTGGAGGTCACGGCGACGTACACGCTCGACGAGAGCGGGTCGCTGCGGATCGCGTACGAGGCGGTGACGGACGCGCCGACCGTGGTGAACCTGACGCACCACAGCTACTTCAACCTGGCCGGCTCCGGTGACGCGGGCGGCCACGAACTGCGGCTGGCCGCCTCCCGGTACACGCCGGTCGACGCGGACCTGATTCCCGCCGGCGCTCCCGAGGAGGTGACCGGTACGCGGTTCGACTTCCGCGAGGCACGCAAGACCGGCTCCGGGTACGACCACAACTTCGTACTCGACAAGGGGGTGACGGACACCCCGGTCGAGGTCGCCGAACTGTACGACCCGGCGTCCGGGCGGGTGCTGACGGTGGCGACCACCGAGCCCGGTCTCCATCTGTACACCGCCGACCACCTGGGCGAGCCCTTCGCGCCCGGGGACGGCATCGCGCTGGAGACCCAGCACTTTCCCGACTCGCCGAACCGGCCGGACTTCCCGACGACCGTGCTGCGGCCGGGCGAGGTGTTCCGCTCGGAGACGCTGTACCGGTTCGGCACCCGCTGAGCCACCCCGTGACAGACCACGAGCCCCGGTCCGGAGGTCAGGTCCCGGACCGGGGCTGCCTGGTGGGGAACGTGTCCCGGATCAGACGTTAATCGTCGCCGTGATCCTGCGGTCCGTGATCGAGCGTCCGACCTGGATCTCGTACGAACCCTTCACAAACGACCATGATCCGGTCGCCTCGTCCCAGATCTCGAAGGCGCGGCGCCGGAGGTCGACGGTGGCCTCGGCGCTCTCGCCGGGACCGGCCTCGACACACACGAAGCCGGCCGGCCGGCGTGCCGGGCGGGCGGGGTCGGGGGCACCCGGGGCGAGGTAGAGCTGGACGACCTCGCGGCCGGGCCGGTCGCCGGTGTTGCGGAGGCGGACCGTCGCGGTGACCGTCCCGGCGGCCTCCTCCACCTCGACGGAGTCGTAGGTCCAGTCGGTGTAGCCGAGGCCGTGACCGAAGCGCGACCAGCGGGCCGGTACGGCGACCACCACCTCCACCTCGACGAGGGACGCCGCGGCGGCGATACCCGGCTGAGCCCCACCGCATTCCAGGACGCGCTACGGGAGGCCGCGGCGGGGATCGCCGGCTGAGTCCCACCCATGGCGTGGCCCCCGTCCGTCACGCGATACTGCGGCCGTCCGGCACCGACCCCCCACCACGACGGAAGGCCTGAACCCCCTTGACACGCATACGCGTTCGCCTCGGCCTGCTCGGTCTCGCCCTGCTGACCGGCTTCTCCACCCCGACGGCCGCGAGCGCCGCCCCGGCGGCCCCCTCCCCCACCGTCGAGGAGCAGCGGCTCGACCGGGCAGCGCCCCAGGAGATCCTGCGCCGCTCCGGATTCGACGCCCTGGCCCCGCGGTTGGCGCGGGCCCTCGACTCGGCCCGCTCCTACGGCGAGGCCCGCCGGGCGGTGGCACGCGAGGGCTCGGGGCTGTGGCGGCATGCGGTCGACCGGGCGCAGGGGCGTGGCCCGGACGGCGGCGACCTGAGCCGGGACGACGACCGGCCGCTGTACTGGGCGCGGCTCGGGATGACGCGTGAAGTGCGCACGTGGGAGCCGCGCTTCGGCCTGACGGACCGGGAGCGGGCCGCGCTACTCGACGAGTTGGAGCGCACCTCGCGCGGTCAGGACTCGGTCCGGTATCCGCACGGCAAGGACCTGAAGCGGATCCTGCTCACCGGATTCGACCCGTTCACCCTGGACCGGGACATCCGCATCTCCAACCCGTCCGGCGCCACCGCGCTGGCCCTGGACGGCACGGTGCTCGACACGGCGGACGGCCCGGCCCGGGTGGAGACGGTGGTGTTCCCGGTGCGCTGGCAGGACTTCACCGACGGCACGGTGGAGCGGGCACTGCGGCCGCACCTGCCGCGGACCGACCTGTTCACGACGGTGAGCCAGGGCCGGGTCGGGCGGTTCGACATCGAGCGGACCAACGGGGCCTGGCGGGGCGGCTTCGGGGACAACGACAACATCGGCCGCACCGAGACCGTGCCGGTCTCCGACCCGGCCTCGCAGCCGCAGTGGACGACGACCACGCTGCCCCACGCGGCGATCGTCACCGCGAGCACCGGCCGCTTCCCGGTCTACGACAACACCACCGTCACCGAGATCCCGGCCGGCGGCTCCCAGCCCGTCGTCCGCCCCGACGGACCGACGCCCGGTTCCACCGCACGCGCGGGCGGCGGCGGGGACTACCTCTCCAACGAGATCGCCTACCGGGCGACGCTGCTGCGCGACCGGCTGGGGCTGCGCGACACGCTGCCGGGCGGGCATGTGCACACACCGGTGCTGCAATTCGGCGCGGGGAACACCACCGAGGTCACCGACCCGGAGTTCGTGCGCAACCGGCTGGACATCATCGCCCAGGTGAGGGCCATTCTGAGGGTGGCTGCGGAAGCGTCGTGACCGCCTGGTCGTCCTCCTCGCCGCCCTCACGGATGTCCTCGCCCAGCAGGTCACGTGCCATGAGGGTGGCGCCCGCCACCGCGCCCGGCATCAGGAACACCGCGACGACCGGCACCAGGAACGCCACGGCGAGCGGCGTGCCGAAGCCCCAGACGAGGGTCTTGCGGGAGCGCAGCAGGGTGAGACGGGTGCGCAGTTCGACGCTGCGGCGCTGGAGGGCGACGGCGGTCAGTTCCTCGGTGAGGAAGAACCCGGTGACGAAGAACCCGATCACCGGGACGGCCGTCTGCCCGACCACCGGGAGGAAACCGCACGCGAAGAGCAGCACCCCCCACAGGGCGGCCCGCACCACGATCCGGAGGCTGTCCCGGGCGGAGATCCACAGTTCGCGCCAGAGCGGCAGCCCCGACTCGGGGGCGTGCCCGTCCGGGGAGACGTCCCGGTCGACCCTCTCCGAGAGGTTCTCGTAGAAGGGCTGCCCGATCAGCAGGGTCACCGCGGTGAAGGTCACGACGGCGAGGAGCAGGGCGAGGGCGAACAGCACGGCGGTGAGGAAGCCGCGGAAGAGGGCGAGCCACGGGCTGGACCAGTCGTCGGCGAAGGGCGTCGCCCAGGTGACGGCGTCCTCGCCCCACAGCGCCAGCGCCACGAGCGCCGCCGCGTACAGGACGAGGGTGATCAGCCCCGGGAGCAGCCCGAAGCCGAGGCTTCTGCCGTGCCGGGCCACCCATCGCTGGCCCTTCAGGAGGTACCGGAAACCCGTCCCTAGATCGCGCATGGGGAAACCCTATCCGGGCCCGTGTCGCGTGCTTGACGCGCTCCGGTCACACCGCTGTCACAGGCCGCGCAGGTCAGGCCGGACGCGCCGGGGCGGGCCGTCCGGGTCGCCGGGGACGCCGACGCGCTCGTCGTGCCGTTGAGTCGAACCGGTGCGCCGTGCCGTACCGATCTCGACAAGCCCCAGGAGGAGGTAGGCGTGCGCACCACGAGAACCGTTCCTGCGAGACCGTCGCCGATCGCCGCCCTCCCCGGCACCGGCACCCTCGCCGATGCGGCGTCGAACCACTCTTCCCGGACCCTTCCGAGGGGGAATTCCCGCAGGTGGCAGGGGAAATGATCGCAGGGGCACAGAGCGCTTCAGTCAAGGAGAGCGGATGACGCAGGAGATCCACGGCAGTGTGGCGGACGGTTTCGAGGCGGTGCGCGAGGAGTTCGCCGCGTTCGTCGCGGGAGAGCGGGCCGACTACGAGGGGCAGCTGTGCGCCTACGTCCGCGGCCGGAAGGTCGTCGACCTGTGGGCGGGGACCGACGCCGACGCCCTCTACGGTGTGTTCTCGTCCACGAAGGGCGCCGCTTACCTGGTCGTGGCTCTGCTCGTCCAGGACGGCACGCTCGAACTGGACCGCAAGGTGACGTACTACTGGCCGGAGTTCGCGGCCGAGGGCAAGGGCGCCCTGACGCTGCGGGACCTGCTGGCGCACCGGGCGGGGGTGGTCGGCACGGACACCGGCTTCACGCTCGCGGAGCTGGCAGACGACCGCCAGCTCGCCGAGCGCCTCGCCGACCAGCGGCCGTTCTGGCGCCCCGGTACGGCCTTCGGCTACCACGCGCTGGTCGCCGGCGCCCTGGTCGGCGAGGTCGTACGCCGGGCGACCGGCCGCCCGCTCCAGGAGGTCTACCAGGAGCGGATCAGGGCCCCGTACGGGCTGGACTTCCACCTCGGTCTGCCCGCGTCCGGGGAGCCGCGCTTCCGCACCACCCAGCCGATGGAACCGACCCCCGAGCAGCGGGCCGTGCTCGACGCCACGCCCACGGGCCCGCACTCGCTGGCCTCCATCGCGTTCAACCGCAACACGCCGGAGCCGACCGACCTCGCCTGTCTCCCCAACACGCCGCTGATCCGGGCGAAGGGCCCGGCGTCGGTGGGCGGGGTGGCGTCCGCGCGGGGCCTGGCGGGGATGTACGCGGCGGCGATCAGCGGCATGGGCGAACAGCCGGCGCTGCTGAAACCGGACACCGTCGCGGAGTTCGGGCAGTTCCACTCGGTCGGCTACGACCTGGTGGCCCGGGCCCACAAGTCGTTCGGGCTGGGCTTCCAGACGACGGCTGACACGTGGCACCCGTTCCTCGGGGCCGGGACGATCGGGCACAGCGGCGCGGGTGGCTCCCAGGCCTTCGCGGACCCGTGGAGCGGCCTCGCCTACGGCTACACGCGCCGGCGGTTCGCCTTCCCGGGCGGTGCGGCCCCGGAGAACGACCGACTGGCCCGCTCGGTGCACGCGGCGGCGCTGGCTCTCCGGTGAGGGGGCCGGGGGTGCCTGGCTCCCCGGGGGCCCGGGCAAGGGTGGAGGCCGCACCCCACGTCCAAGGGTGCGGCCTCCGCGTACGCAACGAGCGTGGTCAGACCAGCGTCACGGTGATGTTGCCGCGGGTCGCCTTCGAGTACGGGCAGACCTCGTGGGCCTTCTCGATAAGGGACCGGGCGGTTCCCCGGTCCGTCTTCGGGATGTCCGCCGAGATCTCGACGATGATCCCGAAGCCGTCCCCGTTCTTGCCGAGGCCGACCTTCGCGGTCACGGTCGAACCGGAGAGGTCGGCCCCCTCCTGACGGGCGACGACACCGAGAGCCCCCTGGAAGCAGGCGCTGTACCCGGCGGCGAACAGCTGCTCCGGATTGGTGCCGGCGCCGCTCCCGCCCATCTCCTTCGGCGGGTTGACGACGACGTCGAGCCTGCCGTCGTCGGTGGCGACCCGGCCGTCGCGCCCGTTCTCGGCGGTGGCGACGGCGGTGTACAGGACGTCGGACTGCTGGATCGGCATGCGGTGGTGTTCCTTAGGTCGTCCGCCGCGGCTCGCGCCCGGGCCGGGACGGATTCGGAAACAAGTTACCGCATGCCGGAATCATGCCGGAAGGCGTCAGAGCTTGACGATCATCTTCCCGGTGTTGTCGCCGCGCAGAACACCCAGGAACGCCTCCACGTTGTTCTCGATGCCCTCGACGACGGTCTCGCGGTACTTCAGCTCGCCGGAGGCGACCCAGGGGGCGACCTCCTGCACGAACTGCGGCTGAAGGTCGTAGTGGTCCCCGACCAGGAAGCCCTCGATGCGGCCGCGGGTCGCGATCAGGCGGGCGAGGTTCCTCGGGCCCGGGGCGGGCTCGGTGTTGTTGTAGACGGAGATCATGCCGCAGACGGCGATCCGGCCGCCCTGGTTGAGCGAGCCGATGGCCGCCTCCAGGTGGTCACCGCCGACATTGTCGAAGTAGACGTCGATGCCGTCGGGGGCGGCTGCGCGCAGCTGCTCGGCGACGGGCCCGTCCTTGTAGTTGAAGGCGGCGTCGAAGCCGTACTCCTCCTTGAGGAGCTTCACCTTCTCGTCCGAGCCGGCGGAGCCGATGACCCGCGAGGCGCCCTTCAGCTTGGCGATCTGGCCGACCTGGCCGCCCACGGCACCGGCGGCACCGGACACGAAGACGGCGTCGCCCTCCTTGAAGGCGGCGGTCCGCAGCAGGCCCGCGTAGGCGGTGAGGCCGGTCATGCCAAGCACACCGAGGTACGTCGACAGCGGCGCGGCGTCCGGGTCCACCTTCACGGCGTTCTTGGCGTCGACGACGGCGTACTCACGCCACCCGAAGAAGTGCAGCACGTGGTCCCCGACGGACAGCCCCTCGGCATTCGAGGCCACGACCTCGCCGACGGCGCCGCCCTGCATGACCTTGCCGATCTCGAAGGGGGCGACATAGGACTTCGCGTCGCTCATGCGGCCTCGCATGTACGGGTCCACGGAGAGGTACTTGTTCCGGACGAGGACCTGGCCCTCGCCCGGCTGCGGTACGTCCACCTCGACAAAGGCGAAGTCCTCGGGCTTGGGCCAGCCGACGGGACGGCTCGCCAGGTGCCACTCGCGGCTGACGGCGGGGAGGGCGGGGGTGTCGGTCATGGTGCGCCTTACCTCACTGACTCGATGTTTCAGTACCTGAAACAACCATGCTCCTGAAAATTTCAGGTTGTCAAATAACCGGGTACCCTCGAAGCCATGGCCTCCACCCCATCGACACCCCAGGACATGAGCAGACACCCGGATCCGCTGACCCTCGAGGTCGTCGAGCTGATCGGGGAGGTCGTGGCGCGGTTCCACGAGGACTACGAGTCGGCGGCGGCGGAGCACTCGCTCACCGGCGCGCAGGCACGGCTGCTCAGCCTGCTGTGCCTCGAACCGCTGCCGATGCGGAGGCTGGCCCAGCAGCTGAAGTGCGAGCCGTCCAACGTCACGGGGATCGTGGACCGGCTGGAGGCCCGGGGCCTGGTCGAGCGGCAGCCGGCTCCCGCCGACCGCCGGGTGAAGGTGGCGGCGGCGACGGCGGAGGGGCGCAAGGTGGCCCGGAGCCTGCGGGAGACGCTGCGGTTCGCCCGCGAGCCCCTGGCCGGGCTCTCCGAGGAGGAGCGGGTGGCGTTGCGGGACACACTGCGGCGCATGCTGGGCTGAGGCGGGCCGGCGCAGGGACCTTGAGGGGGCTCAGCGGACCAGGCGGCAGCGTGGTTGACCGCCCCCCGCCCACGCCGACCGTGCCGCTCGGCTGCGGGCGGAGGCGGCCGTACTGCTGCGGTTCGCGAACGGGGCGCCGCGGACCGCCCCGGGCGTCGCGAACGCGAACGGTGCCGTCGCGGGGCGGGGCCCCCTGACGGTCCCGGGACCCCGGGCGGGAAGAGCGGCAGCGGTCCGCCGGTGTTAGGCGCACCACCAGAGGAAGCGCGTGCACGGCTCGGAAGCGGAGGGTTCCGGTTCCGGGGCGCGGGTGGTCGGTTCCGAGGTCGGTTCGGGGCCCGGGCCGGAGGTCGGCGGGGCGGCCGTGGGAGACGGTGCCGGGCCGGTGGGGGCATCCCCCGCCGCCGACTCGGGGCCTTTCGACGGTTCGTCGCCGTCCGGGGACTCCGACTTCTCGCCCTTCGGTGATGGGGAAGCGGACGGCGAGTCAGACGCCGTCGGTGAAGCGGAGCCTGACGGGCCCTCGGCGTCCGCACCCTTGCGGTCCGCGTCACGGCCCGGCTCTCCGGCCTCCGGTGCGGCGTCCCCGTCGGCCGACTCGCCCCCGGCGGCGGCCGGCCTGGGTGTCGAACTGGGGGCGTCCATGCCGAGTTCCGCGAGGCTCAGGCCCCCGGCCGCCAGCACGAATCCGGCGGCCACGAACAGGGTCCGGCGCCGACGCCGACGGTGGGCCGCGGCCTTGCGGTCACGCCGGCTCGACCCGCCCGGACCGTCGGCGGCCGAGCCACGCCCACGCCCACGCCGCCGGGCCGCACGCCCCACGGGCTCACCGTCGCCGTCACCCTCGTCATCGTCATCGTCATCGTCGCCGTGGCTGTAGGCGTCATCGCCATCGCCGTGGCTGTACGCCTCACCGTCATCGCCGTGGCTGTACGCCTCATCGTCATCGCCGTGGCCGTACGCGTCGCGACCCTCTCCGAACGCGTCGCGACCCTCTCCGTACGCGTCGCGACCCTCTCCGTACGCGTCACGGTCCTCTCCGTACGCGTCGCGGCCCTCTCCGTCGCCGCGCAACCCGCGGTCCTCGCCGTACGGGTCGCCGCCGTGCCCGGCGTGCACCGCATCGCGTCGGCGCAGCGTTTGGACGGAGGTGCCGCACCCCGGGCAGGCGAGGGCGCCGTTGAGGTGCCGTCGGCACGGGTCGCAGTAGTCCATGACGCCGGAAGATTAAGTTCCGCGCCGGTCACGTTCCTAGATCCCGCTGTGAAGGTTCTGTAGGGACCCGGCGCCCGAGTGGTTTCGAAACTGTCGAAACCGTTATGCGCGCGACCCATTGACACCCCCCACGCCCGATCCTTACTGTCACGCCAGCATTTCGAACGTGTGCCGAAATCTCGAACAAGCCGAGGCGCCGGGACGCGTGCGGGACGCTGACGGAACAGACTGAGAAGAACCGAGCCGACGAAGCTGCGAGGGACAACCGCCGTGCGCATCACCGGAATCAGCACACACGTGGTCGGGACGCCGTGGCGCAACCTGACGTACGTCCAGGTGCACACCGACGAGGGGATCACCGGAGTCGGCGAGACCCGGATGCTGGGACACACCGACGCCCTTCTCGGCTACCTGAGGGAGGCCGAGGCCAACCACGTCCTCGGCTCCGACCCCTTCGCCGTCGAGGACCTCGTCAAGCGCATGAAGTACGGCGACTACGGCCGTGCGGGCGAGATCGTCATGTCCGGTATCGCGGTGATCGAGATGGCCTGCTGGGACATCAAGGGCAAGGCGCTGGGGGTCCCCGTCTGGCAGCTGCTGGGCGGCAAGGTCACCGACAAGGTCAAGGCGTACGCCAACGGCTGGTACACCACCGAGCGGACCCCGGAGGCCTACCACAAGGCCGCCCAGGGCGTGATGGAGCGCGGCTACCGGGCGCTGAAGATCGACCCCTTCGGCACCGGTCACTACGAGCTGGACCACGAGCAGACCCTGTACGCGGTCTCCCTGATCGAGGCCGTCCGGGACGCCATCGGCCCCGAGGCCGAGCTGATGCTGGAGATGCACGGCCGGTTCTCGCCGTCGACCGCGGTCCGCCTCGCCAAGGAGCTCGCGCCCTTCAAGCCGGCGTGGCTGGAGGAGCCGGTCCCGCCGGAGAACCTGAAGGCGCTGGAGAAGGTCGCGGCCAAGGTCGACATGCCGGTCGCGACCGGGGAGCGCATCCACGACCGGATCGAGTTCCGGGAGCTGTTCGAGAGCCAGGCCGTCGACATCATCCAGCCGGACGTCGGCCACATCGGCGGCATCTGGGAGACCAGGAAGCTCGCGGCGACCGCCGAGACGCACTACATGCTGGTGGCTCCGCACAACGTGGGCGGTTCGGTGCTGACCGCCGCGTCGCTCCAGGTCGGTTTCACCTCCCCGAACTTCAAGATCCTGGAGCACTTCAACGACTTCGCGGACGCGGAGATCAAGAAGGTGGTCAAGGGCGCCCCGCAGGTGAACCCGGAGGACGGCTGCTTCCACCTCTCCGACACCCCCGGCCTCGGTGTGGAGCTGGACGTCGACGCCGCCGCGGAATTCCCCCAGCAGCAGGCCCGGTTCGACCTCTGGGCGGAGGGCTGGGAACAGCGCAAGCCGAAGGGCTCGCAGTGAGCACCGCGGTCGTCGTCGACGCCCCGGGCGAACACCGTCTCGTCCCGCACGAGCCGCGGCGGCCCGGTGCCGGCGAGGCCCTGGTGCGGGTGCACGCCGCCGGGATCTGCGGCAGCGACCGCGAGGTCTACCAGGGCAACCGGCCCGAGGGCTATGTGCGTTACCCGCTGACCCCGGGCCACGAGTGGTCCGGGACGGTGGAGGCCGTCGGCACCGGCGTCCCGGAGTCCCTCGTGGGCCGCAAGGTCGTCGGTGAGGGCTTTCGAAACTGTCAGGTCTGCGACCGCTGCCACGCGGGCGACACGACCCTGTGCACGGCCGGCTACGAGGAGACCGGGTTCACCCAGCCGGGCGCGATGGCCGCCACGCTGACCCTGCCGGCCCGTCTCCTGCACGCCCTCCCGGACGACTGCGACCTGACGGCCGCGGCCCTCCTGGAGCCGGCCGCGTGCATCGCGGCAGCCGCCCTGAAGGGCAACGCGCGGCCCGGTGAGCGCGTCGCCGTGGTCGGCACCGGCACGCTCGGCATGTTCGCCGTGCAGTTCCTCAAGGCCAACTCGCCGGCCGAGCTGCTGGTCGTCGGCACCCGCCGGGACCGCGAGGCGCTGTCGCGGAGTTACGGCGCGACGGACTTCCGGACGAAGGACCAGCAGCTCCCGGACGACTTCGACGTGGTGATCGAGACGGCCGGGTCCGCGGACGCCGCCCGGATCTCGGCCGGTCTGCTCCGGCGCGGCGGGCGGCTGGTCCTGACCGGCATCCCGGCGCCGGACGCCGACGGTCTCGACCCGACCGACCTCGTCGTACGGCAGCTGGAGGTGCACACCGTCTTCGGTGCGCCGCCGGACGCCTGGGCGCACACGGTGCGGGTGTTCGCCGCCGGTCTGCTCGACCCGCTGCCGCTGGTGACGCACGAGCTGCCCCTCACCGAGTTCTCGCAGGCCATCGCACTGGTCGGGGCCGGCGACCCCACGGTGGGCAAGGTCCTGCTCCGCCCCTAGTCGTACGCCGGTACGGGAGCAACCTGACGGCCCCCGTACCGGCGTACACCCAGCCTTGCCCTGCCCAGAGCCGCGAACCTCGTCCGAAATATCGAACTGAAGGACATTCCTGTGACCGACGCTTCCGCCACGGCAGCCCGCAGGCCCGGTGAGCCGGCCCTCGCCGCGCTGGGCCTGAGCGCACCCGACCCCGATCCCGCCGACACGTCCGCGCACTCCTTCCCCGGCGGCGGCCGCTGGCGCACCGAGATCCCCTCCTGCGAGGGCCCCGAGGCACTCGCGGTGGTGCTGAAGGAGGCCTCGCGGCTGGACGTGCCGATCCACCGGATCAGCCAGGGCAGCGGCGTGTGGATGCTGTCCGACGCCGAGATCACCGAGATGGTCGAGTCGACCGGTGAACGCGACATCGAGCTCTGCCTGTTCACGGGCCCGCGCGGCACCTGGGACATCGGCGGGTCCACGCGCACCGACTCGCGGGGGGCCGGACTGCGCGCCCGCGGCCACGACGCCGTCGCCGGTTGTGTCGAAGACGCCGTCCGGGCAACCGAGCTGGGCGTCAGGTGCCTGCTCGTCGCCGACGAAGGCGTGCTGTGGACGCTGCACCGGGCACGGGCGGCCGGCATCATCCCGGCCGACACGACGCTCAAGGTCTCCGCGCTCATCGGGCCGGTCAACCCGGCCGCGTACGCGGTCTACGAGCGCCTGGGCGCCGACTCCGTCAACGTGCCCAGCGACCTGACGCTCGATCACCTCACCGAGATCCGCCGGGTGTCGGGCGCCCCGATGGACATGTACATCGAGGCACCGGACGACCTCGGCGGCTACGTCCGCATGTACGAGGTGGCCGAACTCATCAGACGCGGCGCCCCGTTGTACCTGAAGTTCGGCTTGTCCAAGGCCCCCGGCATCTACCCGTACGGGCACCACATGCGGGAGTTGACCCTGGCCACCGCCAGGGAGCGGGTGCGCCGCGGCCGGCTCGCCCTGGACCTCCTGGCGCGCCACGGAGCGGACGGCGACATGGCGCCGCTCGGGTCCCGGCTGCCGGGCGATCTGCAACGGTTCGAAATCTCGTCATAACGTTCCGGCTACTCGACTTCACAAAAGAAGACACAGTCGACCACAATCCACCACAACTCTTCTCGGTCTTTCCGGCACGACCACCAAGGAGCGACTTCGCGCCTCAGACCGAGCCCTGCCACAGATCAAGGATGATGATCATGCGTATCCGCAGAGCCGCAGTCACCGCCATAGCCGGAGCCGCCTCCCTCGCCCTGACCCTGTCCGCCTGCGGCCAGAGCGGTGAGGGCGGCAGCAAGGAGAGCGGAGGCGACACGAAGGGCGCCACCATCGGCATCGCGATGCCGACCAAGTCCTCCGAGCGCTGGATCGCCGACGGCAACAACGTCGTCAAGGACCTCCGGTCCAAGGGCTACAAGACCAAGCTGGTCTACGGCGAGGACGACCCGGACCAGCAGGTCTCGCAGGTCGAGAACCTGATCACGCAGGGCGTCAAGGCACTGATCATCGCCGCGATCGACAACAAGTCGATGAACAACGTGCTCCAGCAGGCCAAGGACGCGAACATCCCGGTCATCTCCTACGACCGCCTGATCCTCGGCACGCAGAACGTCGACTACTACGCCTCCTTCGACAACGAGAAGGTCGGCGAGCTCCAGGGCACCTACATCGTCGAGAAGCTCGGCCTGAAGGACGGTTCCAAGAAGGGCCCGTTCAACATCGAGCTGTTCGCCGGCTCCAACGACGACAACAACACCCGCTACTTCTTCCAGGGCGCCATGAACGTCCTGCAGCCCTACATCGACAAGAAGCAGCTCGTCGTCCGCTCCGGCCAGACCAAGCTCAACCAGGTCACCACCCTGCGCTGGGACGGCGGCACCGCCCAGAAGCGCATGGACGACATCCTGACCTCCGCCTACAAGAGCCAGCGGGTCGACGCCGTCCTCTCCCCCTACGACGGCATCTCCATCGGCATCCTGTCGGCCCTGAAGTCCGACGACTACGGCTCCAAGAGCAAGCCGCTGCCGGTCGTCACGGGCCAGGACGCCGAGGTCGCCTCGGTGAAGTCGATCATCGCCGGCCAGCAGTCGATGACCGTCTACAAGGACACCCGCCAGCTCGCCAAGGTGTCCTCGAACATGGTCGACGCGCTGCTCAACAAGAAGAAGCCCGAGGTCAACGACACCAAGACCTACGACAACGGCGCGAAGGTCGTCCCGGCCTACCTGCTGGAGCCGGTCGCGGTCGACAAGTCGAACTACCAGAAGGAGGTCGTCGACTCCGGCTACATCAAGGAGAGCGACCTCAAGTAGTCCCCGCCACCGACCGACGATTCACCACTGATTGGAAGGCACGACCATGGCGGGACCCGTCCTGGAAATGCGCTCGATCGTCAAGACCTTTCCCGGCGTCAAGGCGCTGTCGAACGTCACACTGACCGTCCGCCAGGGCGAGGTCCACGCCATCTGCGGGGAGAACGGCGCCGGCAAGTCGACCCTGATGAAGGTCCTCTCCGGCGTCCACCCGCACGGCACGTACGAGGGCGACATCCTCTTCGAGGGAGAGGTCTGCCAGTTCAAGGACATCCGGGCCAGCGAAGAGCGCGGCATCGTGATCATCCACCAGGAACTGGCCCTGGTGCCCTACCTCTCCCTCGCCGAGAACATCTTCCTCGGCAACGAGCACGCCACCCGGGGGATCATCAGCTGGACCGAGACCCTGCGGCACGCCACCGAACTACTGCGCCGGGTGGGGCTCGGCGACCACCCCGACACCCGCGTCGCCGACATCGGCGTGGGCAAGCAGCAGCTCGTGGAGATCGCGAAGGCCCTGTCGAAGAGGGTGAAGCTGCTCATCCTGGATGAGCCGACCGCCGCCCTGAACGACGAGGACAGCGGCAAACTCCTCGACCTGATCCTGGAGTTGAAGAAGCAGGGCATCACCTCGATCATCATCTCCCACAAGCTCAACGAGATCCGCAAGGTCGCCGACTCGGTGACGATCCTGCGCGACGGCCGGACCATCGAGACCCTCGACGTGAAGGCCGCGGAGACCACCGAGGACCGGATCATCAGCGGCATGGTCGGCCGGGACCTGGAGAACCGCTTCCCGGAGCGGTCGCCGCACGAGCCCGAGGAGGGCGCGGCTCCGGCCCTGGAGATCCGCGGCTGGACCGTGCACCACCCGATCGACCAGCAGCGCAAGGTGTGCGACGACGTGTCGCTGCACGTGCGGCGCGGGGAGATCGTCGGAATCGCCGGTCTGATGGGCGCCGGCCGCACCGAACTCGCGATGAGCGTCTTCGGGCGGACCTACGGCCGGTACGCGGCCGGCACGGTCCTCAAGGACGGCACGGAGATCCGCACCAAGACCGTCCCCGAAGCGGTCAAGCACGGCATCGCGTACGTCACCGAGGACCGCAAGCACTACGGCCTCAACCTCATCGACACCATCAACCGGAACATCTCGCTGAGCGCCCTGGGCAAGGTCGCGAGGCGCGGTGTGGTCGACGAGCACGAGGAGCGGCAGGTCGCCGAGGGCTTCCGCAAGTCCATGAACATCAAGGCGCCGACGGTGTTCGAACCGGTGGGCAAGCTCTCCGGCGGAAACCAGCAGAAGGTCGTCCTCAGCAAGTGGATCTTCTCGGGTCCGGACGTGCTGATCCTGGACGAGCCGACGCGCGGTATCGACGTCGGCGCCAAGTACGAGATCTACACGGTCATCGACCAGCTGGCCGCCCAGGGCAAGGCGGTCGTCTTCATCTCCTCCGAGCTGCCCGAGCTGCTCGGCATGTGCGACCGCATCTACACGATGGCCGGGGGGCGGCTGACGGGTGAGTTCTCGCGGGCCGAGGCCTCCCAGGAATCGCTGATGCGTCAGATGACGAAGGACAAAGAGGTAACCCGATGAGCACGGACGTGACCGCCAAGAGCCCGGCCCCCGCGCCGCCGGGCAAGAGCGGAGGGGCCGCGGGCGACGGCCTGTTGCAGCTGGTGCTGGACGGCATGCGCCGCAACATGCGGCAGTACGGCATGCTGATCGCGCTGGGCCTGATCGTGGTCCTGTTCGCCGTCTGGACCGACGGCGACCTGCTGCTCCCGCGCAACGTCTCCAACCTGGTGCTGCAGAACAGCTACATCCTGATCCTGGCCATCGGCATGATGCTGGTCATCATCGCCGGCCACATCGACCTCTCGGTCGGCTCCCTGACCGCGTTCGTCGGGTCGATGGCCGCGGTGTTCATGGTCAAACAGGATCTGCCCTGGCCCCTCGCCGTGGTGCTGTGCCTGGCCGTGGGCGCGGTCGCCGGTGCCGTACAGGGGTTCTTCATCGCGTACGGCGGCATACCGTCGTTCATCGTGACCCTGGCGGGCATGCTGATCTTCCGCGGACTGACGGAGATCTTCCTGGAGGGCCAGACCCTCGGCCCGTTCCCGGACGGGCTGCAAAAGGTCGCCAACGGGTTCCTGCCCGAGGTCGGACCGAACACGAACTACCACAACCTCACCCTGCTGCTGGGCTTCGCGATGATCGCCTTCGTGATCTTCCAGGAGGTCCGTGACCGCAAGCGGCAGCAGGAGTTCGACCTGGACGTCCCGCCCACCAAGCTGTTCCTGCTGAAGCTGGTAGCCATCGGCGCCGCGGTGCTGACGCTCACGCTGCTGCTCGCCAGCTACAAGGGCGCCCCGATCGTGCTGCTCATCCTCGGCGTGCTGCTCGTCGGCTTCGGCTACGTCATGCGCAACGCCATCATCGGCCGCCACATCTACGCCATCGGCGGCAACCTCCCGGCGGCCAAGCTGTCGGGTGTGAAGGACAAGAAGGTCACCTTCCTGGTCTTCCTGAACATGGGCATGCTCGCGGCCCTGGCGGGTCTGGTCTTCGCCGCCCGCTTCAACGCGGCCTCTCCCAAGGCCGGCCTCAACTTCGAGCTGGAGGCGATCGCGGCCTCGTTCATCGGCGGCGCGTCGATGAGCGGCGGTGTCGGCACCGTGCTCGGCGCGATCATCGGTGGCCTGGTCCTGGGCGTGCTGAACAACGGTATGAACCTCGTCGGCATCGGCACCGACTGGCAGCAGGTCATCAAGGGCCTGGTGCTGCTGGCGGCGGTCGGGTTCGACGTGTGGAACAAGCGCAAGGTCGGTTCGTAAGTCAGATCGGGGCCCCGCCGCAAGGCGGGGCCCTCTCCTTATCCGGGAGCCGCACACATGGAACTGAACAGACGCACGGTCATCGCGGGAGCGGCGGCAGCGGGCATGGCCGCCACCACGCTCGGCGGCACGGCGCACGCCACGGGAGGCAGGAAGCCGGTGAAGACGCTCTTCGGCAAACTCGCCGACGGCACGAAGGTCTACAGCTGGTCACTGGAGAACGGCGGCACCCGCCTGAAGGTCCTCTCCTACGGCGGCATCGTCCAGTCCCTGGAGATACCCGACCGCCGCGGCCGCTACGCCAACGTCTCCGCGGGCTTCGACAACCTCGAGGACTACGTCGCCAAGAGCCCGTACTTCGGCGCCCTGATCGGCCGCTACGGCAACCGCATCGGCAAGGGAAAGTTCACCCTGGACGGCAAGGACCACCAGCTGTCCGTCAACGACGGTGAGCAGAGCCTGCACGGCGGCGCCAAGGGCTTCGACAAGCGCGTGTGGGACGTCGAGCCGTTCACCAAGGGCACCGACGTCGGCCTGCACCTGTACTACACGTCCGTCGACGGCGAGATGGGCTACCCGGGCACGCTCAAGACCAAGGTGACGTACACGCTCACCCGGCACGGCGACTGGCGCATCGACTACGAGGCCACCACCGACAAGGCCACCGTCGTCAACCTGACCAGCCACGTGTACTGGAACCTGGCCGGTGAGGGCAGCGGCACCATCGAGGACCACGAGCTTCAGATCGCCGCCTCCCGCTACACACCCACCGACGCGGGCCTGATCCCCACCGGCGAGCTGGCCAAGGTCGCGGGCACGCCCTTCGACTTCGGCCGGGCCAAGCCGATCGGCCGGGACATCCGCACCTCGCACCCGCAGCTGGTGACCGCCAAGGGCTTCGACCACAACTGGGTCCTCGACAAGGGCATCACCGCCCGGCCCGAGCACGTCGCCACCCTGCGCGACCCGGCCTCCGGCCGCAGCCTGAAGATCGCCACGAACGAGCCGGGCCTGCAGTTCTACTCCGGCAACTTCCTCGACGGCACCCTGACCGGCCCGTCCGGCCGCACCTACCGGCAGGGCGACGCGCTGTGCCTGGAGACGCAGCACTTCCCGGACTCGCCGAACAAGCCGAAGTTCCCCTCGACGGTGCTGCGACCTGGGCAGACGTACCGGACGACGACGATCCACACGTTCGGCTGCTGAGACCGCCGACAGACCTTCACGGTTCGGGCACATGTTCCGACCGTTCTCCCGACGGTTGAACAGTGTGACCGTGGTCTCCGTATGAAGGGGCGGCCCGCGCTCCCCCGCGCGGGCCGCCCTTAAACGTCGGGCCCGTCCGTCCCCAACGGGTCCGCCCCATACGGAGGTTCCATGGCCGACAACGTCACGTCGCTGTTCCGCAGTACCGCGGCACACAGCCCGTCGATGGCGGCTCTGACACGTGAGGGCGGCGAGGGAGCCGGCCCCGTGGACTTCTGTATCCCCTGCAACCCGTACTTCCCGACCCCGGCCATGTTCGAGGACATGGCGGGCCGGCTGCGCGACATCATCACGTACTACCCGAGCAGCGCCGACACCATCACGGCCGAGCTGTGCAGCCTGCTCCAGCTCCCGCCGCAGTGCGTGGCCATGGGCAACGGCTCGACCGAGCTCATCACCTGGATCGACCACCTGCTGGTCCGCGAGTCCCTCGCCGTGCCCGTCCCCACCTTCGGCCGCTGGACCGACCAGCCCATGGAGACCGGCAAGCGGGTCGACATGTTCCCGCTCCAGGAGTCCAGCGGCTTCGCCCTCGACCTCGCCCAGTACGCCGAGTTCATCCGGGCCCGCGGCACCCGCGTCGCCGTGATCTGCAACCCCAACAACCCCGACGGCGGCTTCCTGCACAAGCACGCCATCGTGCAGTTCATGGACGCCATGGCCGATCTCGACCTGGTCGTCATCGACGAGTCGTTCCTGGAGTTCGCGGACGCCGAGGCCGAGCCGTCCGTCGTCCAGGAGGCGATGCTGCGGCCCAACGTGGTCGTGCTGCGCAGCCTCGGCAAGAACTTCGGCCTGCACGGCATCCGCTTCGGCTACCTCGTCGCCAACCCGGCGCTCGCGGGCCGCATCCGCTCGATGCTGCCGAAGTGGAACCTCAACTCCTTCGCCGAGCACGTCGTCTTCATGCTGAAGGAACACGGCGCCGAGTACGCGCAGAGCCTCCAGCAGGTGCGCCGCGACCGGCTCGACATGGCCGGCCAGCTGTCCTCCCTGCCCGGGCTGACGGTCTACCCGTCGCAGGGCAACTTCCTCTTCGTGCGCCTTCCCGTGGGCGCCGAAGGCACCGTGGTCCGGGACCGCATGCTCACCGAGCACCGGATCCTGGTTCGCGAATGCGGCAACAAGATCGGTTCGTCCAGCCGCTTCCTGCGTCTCGTGGTGCGCCCCCAGGTGGACGTGCGTCGCCTGGTGTCCGGCCTGGAACAGGTGCTCTACGGGACGTCCAGGAGGGGAGCCGCCGTACCCGAGCTGAGCAATGGGACCAGCTACAGCTCGGGTACGGCGGCCGTGGACCGGCTGGTGAGCGAGACGAACGGGTCGGGCGTACGGGGGCTCGCGGCGCAGGCCATGGGGTCGGTCCCGGCGGCTGCCGCGAGCACCGGGACGGGGGGCCAGGGGTTCACCGCCGCGCCGGCGCCCGCGCCCGCCGCCGCGAGTGCCGGCGCCGTCGGCGGGCCGGGACCGGCCCCCGCCCCGACCCCCGCTC
>NZ_JAKEIO010000009.1 GCF_021474405.1 [Streptosporangium] indianense | reverse complement strand
GACGTCGGCGGGGGAGAGGTCGGGGCGGGCACGGTGCCAGCGTGCGGTGTGCTGCCATCGGCCGGAGGCGTCGCGGGCGACGTAGACGCCGACTTCCACCACCAGCTCGGGTCCCACCAGTGTGACGTTCAGCTTCTCCTCCTGCCTTACCCGGCAGAGAACGACCAGCCTGTCCATGGATGACCGCGCCGCCCCGGAGCGAGCAGACCGGCGACCGCCATACCTGCCGCCTGGGCGAGGGAGGTGGTGCGGCCGACGTACTGAAAGCGCCCTTCGGTGTCGTACCTGCCGAGCAGCAGTGTCCGCGGAGCGGCATGCGTGCCGGTGATCGCGCCGACGATCGCCCCGCTCGTCCTCGCGGACCTTGTATTTCTGCCAGCCCTCGACCGAGGCGGTACGCCTCGTCCAGCCTTTTGAAGGCCAACCCCTCCATCACCTGGCGACGTCGTGCGGAAGACGCGCGGGGCCAGGACAGGCAGCCGACGGCACTCCTCGCGCAGGAGACCCGGGGCACCTTCCGTGCGCGGCAGGCGTACGGCCCACTCATCCCCAGGGCGCCACGCGAAGTCGTGCAACTTTCGCCGCTCTTCCTGCTTTTCTGTTCACCATGCAGAAGAACTCGGCGAGCCTCGGCGAACTGCTGTGGTTGATAAGGCGACCGTCGTCCCCGCACGAGGTATTGGCCTGGCTCGAGCACCGGATCGCCGTGGATGCCGCGTGGGTGGGGCGCGGGTTGGCGGTGCAGGCCGCAACGGCCCGGTTCCCTGCGGAGATCCTGGGCGCACTGAGAGAGCAGCTGGAGCGTCTGGCGGACGGGCGGTTGGCCGCGGCCACGCTCCCCGTGGGTACGCGCGCAGTGCACATCGAGGCATTCGGTCTAGGCGCACAACGCCCGGTGCTGGTCACGGTCGGAGCCTCGGCGCTGTCGCGGGAATCGACGGCGCTTGCGTCCTACGTCGGCACTCTCCTCGAGCTGCAAGGGCGGGCGTCGGCGGCCGACAGCAGCCTGCGCGATTACGAGGACAAGGCCCGGCAGTTGCGCTTCGCCGTGCTGACCGCGCTGATGACCGGGGATATCACCCTGGCCAGACGGATGACCACCGGCGACGTGCCGCCGCTGCTGGATGCGGAGCGCGTGCGGGTGTACCTGCTGAGCTGCCCGGACGCTGACCGGGACCGGTTGGTCAGAGCTCATCTGGACTCTTCGGGCTACCACGGGTCGGGCCTGATGGTGCACTGCCCGGCCTTCAAGGACCACCTGATCTGCCCGATCGCCGAGGATGCGGAGCCCGATGGCCGCCCGGACCAGGCCGAGGTACTGCGCCGTCTCATAGGGGACAACTCCGGGTACGCACTGGGCATCAGCAGAGCCCACCCGCTCACCTTGACAGCCACGGCATACGGTGAGGCTCTGCACGCCCTGGCCGTCGCCCGCAACTCCCCCCGGCGGATGGCCGCCTACCGCGGCCGGCCTTCGCTGGCACACCTCCTGCCCCGCCAGGAGGCCCTGGCCTGGGCGACCGCCTTCCTGGCTCCGCTGCACGACCTGCCGAAGACCACCGTGGACGTCACGCGCCTCGCCGTGACATTCCCGCGATCCGCCGTGGCCCGACTGCTGCACATCAGCCGCACCACGGTCGCGGCCCACTGCCGCAGGGCGGAGGACGCCCTGGGAGTGGACCTCAGTGATGTCCGCGCCCGCGCCACCGTCGACTTGGCCCTGTCCCTCACAGGACCCCAGCCCGTTGCCCCGGGCTTGCCACACCTCGCGCCGCCGCACCTGGAAGACTTGCTGCGCACGAAACCCGCCGTCGACTGGGCGGAGTCCTTTCTGCGCCCCCTTCACGGTGCCCGGCCCTCCACCCTCCACATCACCGTGAGCGCATGGATTGACGCCGATACCGACGCCCGGCGGACGGCGGCACGCGTGGGATTGAGCCGGAATACCGTCCGGGCTCATCTGCGTGCCGCCGAAAGCCTCCTCAACCGCGATCTGCTGACCACCGGATCGGGCATCCACGACCTGGTTCACGCCCTGAGCGTGACCGGCGGCCGCCAGCACACCGCCCTCCGGGCAGACGCGTTCTGACGGAGTCCATGACCGTTCCGTGGCCGCCCGGGGAGGCTCACGTGTGGGCGTTCACCCAGGAGCCGCAATTCCAGGGGGTGCCGCCGGAGCCGTCCTGGAGACAGCCCCGGACCTGGATCGACAGGTTCTCTCCCATGTCCAGGTCATTGTCGTCCTGGTGGCTGTAGCCACGGCCGTTGAAGTACGAGTGGATCGTGGCGCCGCTGACGGTGTAACGCCACTGCCCGACCGCACCGTGGTCGTCCCGGGACCCGTCCATGACGTAGAGGTGCTCGCCGTAGGCCGTGAACGTGACGAGCGATCCGTTGCTACAACACGACTTTGCGTCAAAGACGTCATAGTCGCCTGCACCGGCGGGAGATGCCACCAGTACGCAGGTGGCGGCGAGCGCGAGGAACGAGCCCGCCAGGGTGGCGGCCCGTCTGTGACCGATGGACGCGAACATGAGTGAACGGCCTCTCTGACAGATCCTTCCGGCCGGCGGCCGGACCATCAGGTAGGACGTTAAAAGCAGCCGCACTCGCGGTACCACGGTGCACGCTGACCAGATTCGTCCGTCAGCTGTGCACGGTGCCCAAGTGCCGGGGCAGCGGGGCACGTCGGCGGGGGAGAGGTCGGGGCGGACGCGGTGCCAGGGTGCGGGGTGGCGCCATCGGCCGGAGGCGTCGCGGGCGACGTCGACGCCGACTTCCACCACCAGCTCGGGTTCCACCAGCGTGACGTTCAGCTTCTCCTGGCTGCCCCACCCGGCGGAGAACGACCAGCCTGTCCACGGATGAGCGCGCCGGGCGGGAGCGAGTAGCCCGGCGACCGTGCTGCTCGCCGCCTGGGCGAGAGTGGTGGTGCGGCCGGTGTACTGCAGGCGGCCATGGTCGTCGTACCTGCCGAGCAGCAGGGTGTGGGGCGCTGCCAGGGAACCGGTGATCGCGCCGACGATCGCCTCGGTGGTCTCGCGCACCTTGTACTTCCGTCACCCGCGCACCGAAGGCTCGTACAGACTGTCCAGCCGCGTGAAAGCAGGCCCTCTGTTCCGATCGACGCCCACGTCAGCCCCTCGCGCAGTTTGCTGTGTGGTGGGGGAGTGGGCGTTGCTCGGCTTGGGGTGGGCTCACTCCAGTTTGATCACGGGGGGTGCAGTGGGGGGAGCAGGGTGAGGGCTGTGCTGTGGCTGGTTGGTGTGGTGGGTGAGCTTTGCTGTGATGCGTTGGCTGCTCTTCAGGATGGCTGTTGCCGCGGAGGTGGCGGGCCAGGCGGTCAGCAGGTAGCGCTCGATCGGGTCGGAGTCGGTGCCGTCGGGGTTGGTGTTGCGGCCTTGTGCGTAGACGCGGATGCGGTACCAGCTGGGGCCGGCACTGGCAAGGTCGGGCAGGCCTTCGGCTGGACCGAGGTCGAGGGACTCGACGAGCAACTGGCCGGTTTCGCACAGGACGCTGACCTCGACGATTTCGTCCCAGGGTGCGTGGTCGGTGGTCCGGTGCTGTGTGTTGTGTGCCTCGGCGGTCACCTGGACGTCGCCGGTGCGGATGCCGGTGAGAATGATGGCACCCCGCGGCGCTGGAGCCGGTTCTGCGGGCCGAAGTGGGCTTCGGGTTTTTCCGCTTCAGCCGAGGAGGGTTTCACCGTTGCCGGAGGCGGAGGAGACGCCGTATTGCTTGGGGCCATAGACGCTGACGCTGCTGGTGTTCAGGCCGCTGCTGGTGCCCGGTAGTTGCCAGAGTGCGCCGTTGCCGCGGTCTTCTCCTGCTTCCAGAGTGACTTGGAGAAGGGCTTCGAGGCGGTACAGCGCAGGCTCCAGGACCCTCTCGCATCCGCGACCGGTGGAGCACCCTGTGGACGTGGTCGCTTCGTGGGCGACGAGCCGGGCCATGCCGCTCTCGAAGACGGTGTTCCGTTCGATGGCCTCGATGCCTACGTGCTCGACGCTGATGGCGAGCGGCCAGTGGCCCGTGAGGACTACGGGCGGCAGACCGACTGGCTGAGTGCGCTCCAAGGGGCCCTGCACGACGGCTGACCGACGATCCCGTGGCGTGGGGTAAGGTGCATCTGACCATTGGCTACGCGCCAGTAACATGACAGTCGACACACAGCCGACCTGTCCCGGGGAATCAGGATCGGCTCGTCGGTGGACCGCCGACGACGGCCGGTCAAGGAATGCATGCACAACAAGTTCACATCAAGACTGGCGACGTTCATCGTCGCACTGGCTCTCTTTTTCACCGGGGGAGTGGGATCCGCCCGCCAGGCCACGGCCGCGGAACAGAGCCGTGCGGAGCGGCTGGCGCAGATCGTGCGGAAGGTGGCGCAGTACGCGAACTGCGACCGCCTGCCCTTGCTCGAACGGCCCCGATGTCTGAAGGAGTTCGCCGGGAAGGCCGTCAAACTCGGCGCCGGCGTGGGGGTGTTCCTGTTCATCTCGCAGGACGCCATGAAGGATCACGGAGCGAGCTTCAAGGAGCTCGACAAGAATGTCGAGGCCCTGCGGGCGCTCAGGCCGCTGCAGCTGGTGGATCCCGCCACCGCCCCTGATCCAGCACAGCAGTTGAAGCTCCTGGAGCAGGCTGTCAAGACCTACAGGAGCGCCGGGCCGCACCTGGACAAACTCGGCACCAACCTGGCCAGGGCGGATGACCTGCTGGGGGACCAGAACGACTCGCTGCTGGCGCTCACGATCCTGACCGTCGCGCTGGGCGACTACTTCCCGGACTACACGCCGCCGAAGTACCCCGATGCGAAACCGATCTTCGACTTCGAGAAGGACCTGGCCGACCTCAACGCCGCGTTCGACCAGATGAACCAGGGCTTCGCCCAGATGAACCGCGGCCTGCGGGAGATGAACGCGGGCATCGCGGAGGTCAACAAGGGACTGTCCCAGGCCAACAAGGGCATCTCCAAGGCCAACAAGGGCATGAAGGAGATGAACGAGGGTATCGCCCAGGCCAACCAGGGGGTCAAGGAGGCCAACAAACACGTACCCGGCATCAAGAAGGGCGCGGAGAAGTTCCGCGACATGTCGGGCCTCGACCTCGACTTCTCCCACATCGGGGACACCTGGGGCAGCGGCTCCTCGCTGCTGGACGATGCCGAGCAGCAGCGCCGTATGTCGCTGCTGCTTAACCTGCTGCCGGGCGTCGGCGACGGCAAGGGCGTCGTCGAGGCGATTGTCGGCAAGGACGTGGTGACCGGTCAGAAGCTCGGCACCAAGGAACGGGTCCTGGGCGGGCTGTCCGTTCTGCACTGGCTGCGCGCCGGGGACCGGCTGCTGACCGCCGACGATGTCAGAAAGGCCCGCAAGGGCGAGGAGGCCGTCACCTGCAACAGCTTCCCCAGCGGCACCCCGGTGCTGATGGCGGACGGCTCCCAGCGGCCCATCGAACAGGTACGGGTGGGCGACCAGGTCCTGGCCGCAGACCCGGACAGCGGCCGCACCCAGGCCGAGCCGGTCACCGCCCTGATCACCGGTCAGGGACACAAGAGCCTCGTCGACGTCACGGTGCGCACCGATCACGGTGCCTCCACGGTCACCGCAACCGAAGGACATCCGTTCTGGATCGACGACCTTCAGGCGTGGGCCACAGCCGGACAGCTCGAGCCGGGCGTCTGGCTGCGCACGAGCGCGGGCACGCGGGTGCAGGTCAGCGCGGTCCGGGCCTGGACGGCCCAGGGCCTGACGGTCCACAACCTCACGGTCGGCGACCTGCACACCTTCCATGTCCTGGCCGGCGGTACGCCCCTTCTGGTCCACAACGCGAACGGGTGCGGCGTATGGAAGTCCGAGTTCGACAGCCTTCCGCAGGGAAAGCAGTCACACGTCAGGGAGATGTCGAGCGTCGCGGAGATGCGCCGGGCCTTCGAGAAGTGGACCGCCGGGGCGCAGCGTCTGCCGGCCCGCGGTCCGAAGATTCCTGACGTCTACAAGCTGCCGGACGGCACGGTCATCCAGTGGCGTACCTCGTCCCGGTCCGGCGGTGAGACGATCGACATCTTCCCCGTCACCGGCAAAGGAATGAAGGTGCATCTGCCCGATGGACAGTAAGGCCATCATCCGTGACCTCCTCCTCGAAGGGCTGGACGACTGGGTCCCGGTGGACCGGCTGATCTGGCTCGCGCGCGAGGAGAGCAAGCAGTCGGGCGGCGACTTCCGGTCCCTGGCCATCGAGCTGCTCACCGAACTGATGCGGGACGGCCTGATGGACATCGGCGAACTCGGCGACACCGGGTTCGAGCCCTGGAGCGGTGACGCCGACGCCGTCCTCGCCCGGCTCGTGACCGCCCTCGACCAGGTCGACTGGATGCCCGCGGGCGGCGTCTGCTGGCTCGCGAACACCCCCAAGGGTGACCGCATGGCGTCCGAGTGACCCTGCCGCCCAACCGCGGACGCTCAGACACAAGCGCCCTGCCCCGCACCGAGAGCATCACGGTGCGGGGCAGGGAACGAAGACGAGGCCTGATCGTCAATCGCCAAAATCCCGTCAACAGCGCGGGATGAGCGGCAGTCCCTCGTTCCGGGCCCGGTCCACCAACATCGCAATGAGCTGCTCGTCCGACGCCGCACTCGACGGTGCCTCAACCGCCTGCTCGGCCTGCTCGTTCTCCACGGCGGTCTCCCTCATCAGACGGGTCCCCTTGTTTCAGCAGCTCCGCCATGGATCAGACACTCCCCACTGATCTCGGTATACGGCCCGGCTCAGGGGTGGGTTCTGACAGGAGAGCGGCGTTGATCATCCACGACACACCACCATCTTGTGGAACCAGACCCCGGAGGGCGACACTTCTGACCTGCTCCGCGCCTCCGTGCATGTGCCGGCGAACGGGTTGCCATCCCGTGGATGGTCATGGAAGAACTCGCCGCCCGATGGCGTCTACTTGACCGACGGCTTGGCGGGCTCGTCGGTGGGGTTCTTGGGGCGTTTGTTCGGGCGGTAGCCGGGGCCGTTCATGGGGAGAGCATGCTCCTGGCCTCGCTGCCCGGCTACGCCCGCCGGCCGCACCCCGGTAAGCGTGCTTCCCGTCCGAAGGACGCAGTGCGGCTGGGCTTTGAGGACTTCACCACCCGGCTGCTGGCCTGGACGCTCTGGTGGAACACCGAACACCGCCCGGCGCCGTTGCGGGGCAAGACTCCGCTTGAGGCGTGGCAGGACGATCCCACCCCGCTGCGGGACGTGCCGGCCGCGGATCTGTGGACGTTCACCGTGGCGGACGCCGACACCCGCACGCTGACCACCCGCGCAGTCCGCTTCCGCAGACGCGACTGCGTGGGCGGGTGAGGGATCCGATGCGGCCGGCGGTGCGCTGGTGGAGGTAAGGGCCGGGCGGGCGCTGCTCGCCGGGGCGCTGCTGTCGGGTGGCGACCTCAAGAACCTTGTTGACGGCGTCGGCCGCCACCTCGATTGTCGAAGCAGGCGCCCGCGACGTCGACCTGGCCGTGGCGGTCGCCGTCTTCGTCCTCGTCGCCTGCTGTACGGTGCCGGGTGCCGTCGGCTTTCACCTTGCCGGAGGGCAGTGCGTCGTGACGTTTTTCGAGGGCGTCCGACAGTTCATGGTCACCAATAGCACCGTCATCGCGGTGATCGTGCTGCTCTTGCTGGGCGCAAGCGTCCGGACGGGTTGTCCGGTCTCGGCCGCTGACCACGCCGCCTGGGTTGTCCTAAGTGTCGTCGGCCGGGTGCAGTGCATCGGCGTAGAGGGTGAACAGGCGTAGGGGGGTGTGGTCGCTGGTGTGTGGGGTCTGGTGCAGGTGGTGCCAGCAGTCGGCTGCCAGGCGGCGGGCGTGGGTCCCGGGCCAGGGTTGGGGGAGGAGTTGTGGTGGCAGCAGTGGGTCGGGCTCCATCGCTGTGGTGAAGTGGGCGGCGAGTTCGACGGCCATGCCGAGCCGCTCGGCTTCGGACGGAGGATCGTTCTCGGTGAGCTGGGCGAGGCAGGATCCGGCGAAGGCGGCCAGGCGTTGGTGGCGCTCGGCGATCTCGTCGAGCGGCCACAGGGTTGCGGCCAGGGTGAGCGGGTCGGTGATGTCGCCGATGCGCAGGTCGGTGGTGGACATGCGGGTGAGCGCGTCGGCGACGCCGAGGTGGCGGGCGTGTGCGTCGACGAGTTCGCCGACCGGGTTGGCGGTGACGTACAGACCGCTCTGGACGGGGGCGGCGCCGAGGTGGAGGAGGCGCTCGCGCAGGGTGTCGCGGGCGGTGCGGCGGGATTCGGGGATGGCGAAGGCGAACAGGTGCCAGATGCCGTCCCAGGGGGCGAGCCCGGCGTCCTGCCGGTAGGCGTGGCGGACGTAGGCGGCATCGGGTGCCACTGAGCCGGTGACGTCGGACACGGCCCGCAGCGTGGCCTTGCGGCCGCGGCCGTCCTGGGTGAAGCGGCCCTCGGTGACCAGGCGTTTGACACAGAGCCTGACCTGCGTCTCACTCATGCCGAGCAGTGCCGCGACGGCGTAAAGTTCGCCGGCATCGACGGTTGCGTCTTCGCGTACCAGGGCGTGGACGAGCAGTCGGGTGGGGATGTCCGGCCTGTTGTCATGGGGTTGCTCAGGTCCGGGGGTGCGGGGCGTCATCGGCCCTCCCGTGCGGCGGTGAGGTCCGCCCTGGTGACCGGACGGTGCATGGTCGTCACGGCGCCGAAGCCCAGCAGGCGCCGCAGGTAGGGGGTCTGCTCGGTGTGTACGGCTGTGAAGCCGTGCCGCTCGTACAGTGCCCGGGCGCGGGGGTTGTCGTCGATGACGTCGAGGCGGACGCGGCGGCAACCGGACTCGGCGGCGACGGCTGCGATCTGGCGCAGAAGCAGGCTGCCGATGCCGCGGCCGCGGTGCGCGGCATCGACGGCGATTCCGTCCATGACGAGTTCACCGGGCGCAGGGGTGCGTTCGAACAGGGCCAGCAGTGCAAGCCTAGGCAAGCCGCGAAGGGGGCCGTAGGCGGACAGGACGTCCCTGACACCGCCGCCTGTCAGCGCCCGCCCGTCAAGGCGGTAGCCGGCCACGGCGACCACCTGCCCGCCGTGAAGGGCGACGACGCCCCGGTCGGGCTGCAGGTGGGCGGCGATGAACGCGCGTCCCTTGTCGGGGGGATCCAGTGCCGGCGCCAGCTTGCGGCCGAACGCCTCCCAGTACAGCGCCGCCACCCGGCCTTCGCTGCCGCCGGGCACCCCCCGCTGGACCACCAGCCCGTCGTCCACGGTCATCTCCAGGCCCTCCCATGTCCGTTCACCGATCCACCTTGCGCTATCGATCCTAGTACGTTCATCATCGCTACGACCGTTTTCCAATCGATCGGTTTGGTGGTTGTGGTGTCACGAACAGGGGGTGCGCCGGTGCGGCGCAGGCGGCGATGGCTGGTGTGGAGCGCGGTGGGACTGCTGCTCGTGGCCGCCTCTCTCGGCGGGGTGGTGGCGTGGCAGAACACCTACTCGCTGCGTGAGGAGAAGGTGTCGCTGCGGCACGACGGGGCGCTGCTCGATGGCGTGCTGGCGCTGCCGAAACACGGTCAGGGGCCATTCGGCCTGGTCGTGTTCGTGCACGGTGACGGACCGATCGACGCCACCCATGAGACGTTCTACCGCCCGCTGTGGGAATCGTTCGCCCGCGCCGGGTACGCCTCGTTGTCGTTCAGCAAGCCCGGTGTCGGTGCTTCGGAAGGCGACTGGCTGAAACAGAGCATGGACGACCGGGCCGACGAGACGCTGGCCGCAGTGGCCTGGGCCCGAACCCGCCCGGACATCGACGGCCGCCGCATCGGGCTGTGGGGGGCGAGCCAGGCTGGCTGGGTCCTGCCCAAAGCCGCCGCCCGCGACAGCCGGTTGCAGTTCGTCATCGCCGTCTCCCCGGCGGTCAACTGGCTGCGGCAGGGCCGCTACAACCTCCTCGCCGAACTTGACCGGGCCGGTGCGAGCGAGCAGGAGAAGCAGGCGGCGCTACGCAGGCGGGAGACCGTACTGGGCCTGCTGGAGCGGGGCGCCACATTCACGCAGTACCGGGCCGCGATCAGTGACGCGGACGGTATGACCGCGGCACGGTGGGGATTCATCGCACGCAACTACCGTGCCGACGCGACCGCCGACCTGGCCGCCATGCGACGAGGCACGCCGCTGCTGCTGGTGCTGGCCGGCCACGACATCAACGTGGACATCGCCGACACCGAAGCCGTTTACCGCAGCATCCTTCCCCCCACGTCCCTGACCGTCACCCACTACCCGGGCGCCACCCACTCCCTGGTCGACCACGAACTGGAAAGCTCCGCCTGGCGCCTCACGATCACCGCGATCGCCGCCCCCCGCCGGCTCTACACCGACGGCTTCCTCACCGACCAGGCCCGGTTCGTCCAGCGAGTCGACTCCAGCCGGGAGGAACAGTGACCCCTACAACAGCACCGGAGAGACTGCCGAAGGCCGGGCGCGTGATGAGCGTGGACGCACTGCGCGGATTCGCCCTGCTCGGCATCCTGATCGTCAACATCACCTACCTCGCCTCCGCCTACCACGGCACCGGCGTGGAGGACCCCGGCTTCGACAGCCCCACCGACAACGCCGTCCGCACGCTGGTGGCGGTGTTCTTCGAAGCCAAATTCTTCCTGCTGTTCTCCTTCCTCTTCGGCTACAGCTTCACCCTGCAGCTCGCTTCCGCCGCCCGGACCGGCACCCGGTTCACACCCCGGTTCCTGCGTCGCCTGACCGGGCTGTTCGCCCTCGGGGCAGTGCACGCCGTGGTGCTCTTCCCCGGCGACATCCTCACCACCTACGCCGTCCTCGGCCTTGTCCTGCTGGCGCTGCACCGCATCCGCCCCCGCACTGCGCTATGTACCGCCGCAGTGCTGCTGGCCGTCACCTCGGCCGCGTACGCGCTTCTCGCTGCCACTCTGTGGCCGGCCCACGGCAGTGTGGACAAGGCCGCGGCGGCACCCGAAGCAGCCGCTGCCACCGACGCCCTGCGCGGGAATGCCGCCTCCGTCATCACCGCACACCTGGAGCAGCTGCCGGACGTCGCGTTCCTGCTGGTCTTCTTCCAGGCACCCGCGGCGCTGGCCGCCTTCTTCCTCGGCCTCGCCGCAGGACAGCAGCAGGCGCTCACCCGCATTTCGGCACACCGCCGCCTGCTTCGGCGCCTGCAGACCGCAGGCTTCAGCCTCGGTCTCGCAGGCGGCGTCGTCTACGCTCACGCCAGCCTCGCCCACCCCGGTACGGCCTACCAGGTCCTCGCCCTCGGCATCGACGTGATCACCGCACCCTTCCTGGCCGCCGCTTACGCGGCCACCCTTCTGCGCCTCCTCGACAGCCGCAGCGCCGGCACCCTCGAAACAGTGCTCGCTCCGGCCGGCCGGATGGCACTGACGAACTACCTCGCCCAGTCCCTGGTGTGCACCCTCCTGTTCACCGGCTACGGAGCAGCACTCATCGGCCACATTCCACCCGCCGGCGTCACTGCGATCGCGCTGATGCTGTTCACCGGTCAGGCAGCGGCCAGCCACTGGTGGCTCATCCGCCACCCCTACGGCCCCGTCGAATGGGGCCTGCGCACATGGACCAACCTGTCCCCGCCCCGGTGGAAGAACCTGAGACAGTAGAACGCAACGCCCAGCGCGCGCCGTACGCGATGTCCCGCACCGCACCGGTGCGCGCACCGCAGACCGCCCCCGTGACCAGGCTCGGCCGGCGCGCACTGACCCACGGCGGCGCGGCGAAGTCGTCTGCGCCACCGCCGCAGCGTCTCGTCTCAGAGGCGACCGGGGACTTGCCGGGGGGCGGTGCGCCTCGGGGTGTGGTGTTGCCTGCGGGAGCGCAGATGGTGCGGACGTCGTCGGTGCGGGCGGTGGCCGAGGCGGCCGGACAGGGGATGGCGACCCCGGGCGCAGTGTGTGTTCGGCGACCTGGCCCGGGGCAAGACCGCGGCTGTTCGGATGGCGCTTGGCGAAGCGCCCTGCCGATCCAGCAGGTCACCTCGTTCTTCGGCGGCCGCTACGTCGACCTCTACTCCTCCAGCGTGGGCCACGACACCTGCCAGCCCGCGGACATCAAGTGGGTCGAGGGCATCTGCGGCGACGCCGCGGACTACTGGCCCGCCAAACTCCCCGGCACGCTGCTGAATTGTGGTCTCACAGGCAAGCGTGTCCCCCTGGTCCACCCCAACGCGGAAGACCACGCCGACACCGCCGCCCACGTCGAACGAGCCATCCGCATCGCCCTCCTCCACCAATGACCAACAGACCGAACCCGCGCGAGAGCCACGGCCTCCGACGCTCGACTTCGGCTGACCGACGACAGCGGGGCCGCACAGGATCATTTTGCCCGGCCCCGCAGTGAGGGGGAGGGGCCGCAGCGCAGCGGGTATGTCTGCGAGCCGGCCACGGTGACGTGGAACAGACGGCCTGCTGTCGGAGGTGGCGGTCTTGCTCGCGTTCAGTACGCAACTCGGACGTTGCTGCGGGTACGCAGTACGTCTGGGCTATGTCCAGCGCATGCCCGATGGCGGAGAGTTGCTCGATGCGTGCGCCGACCCGCTCCGTGCGAGGCCGAGTTCAACGACGGGGACAGGGAGGCGGCTCTGGAGCGCTGGTTCCCGGCCCATGCTCCTCGGTAACGCGGAAGTCACGGGACCGGTGATTGGCCCCTGCAGCGAGCCTGCCCTGTACGACCGAACGGGCCAGCTCGACCGCCTGTTCCCGGGTCTCCGTCGCTGTGGATACCTGCACGAAGTCAGTCATGAGCCGGAGCCTACCCACCAGCGTTCACAGCCACCGGCCCGACCGGAGACGGCCGTTACCCCTTCGGGAGCGCCCACTCTTCGGGCCCCCGAACTCGGGCTCATACACGGACGGGCAGGCCTCTACTTGCGCCCACTGGGAAGGCGATCAGCCCGGCGGCACCACGGCCCGGCAGGATCCTCTCGCCCATCGGGAACTCAGGCTTCGGCACGTCGCCACCCGAAGACTGGGTTACTTTGACGTTCGTACCGTCCTCACGTGCCCGGCGAAGTCTTCCCGTCTCGGCAGTAACACGTAGGTAGGCACGAAGAAGCCGACGCTCCGGACATGGAAGTGCGCCCAGGGTCGGGGGACTTCGGGCGCATACCCGACAGAGTCCAAGACGGGCCGATAGGTTCTGTGGGCGAGAGTGCGTTTAAGGGGAGGCGCCCATTGAGCGAGAGCAGATCTCCTAGGCCGCAATGGCGTAAGCCATCACCTTTAGGCTTCGGTGCTGCCGTGGACGCCGTCAGTAATGTGGCCGCACCGCTGCTGGCGGGTTTCGCTGTGGCCGCTATCGGGGTGGTCGCCGCGGACAGCGACCAGTTCCGCTGGCCCGGTGCGGTGCTGCTCTGCCTGACTCTGGCGGCTCTGCTGTTCGTCACCTGCGTACAGTTCGGATTTCACGCCCGTCGGCACCTGTACTCGCCCGCCGACATCACAGCCTGGTGGTCGGAGGAAGAGGCCCGAGAACGCCACGACCTGCTGCGTGAGGAGCACGCCACCGACTTTCAGTACTGGGAGAGTTGGCGTCGCAGGGCCTACGCGGCCTACACCGGCGGCATGGTCGTGCTGTGGATGGGGGTGTCCCTGGTTCTACTGCCGCCGACGCCGGGTAGTTCCCCGGACACGGTCTTCCGTTGGGCGGCCGCCGCCGTCGCGGCAGGCGCCGCCGTAGTCGAGGCCGTATGGAGCACCTATCCGTCGATCAAGCGCCGGCTACAGCGGCGCAGACTACTTCGAGGGAACCCATGACAAGCGACGAACGGCCACAAGACGTATACCGTGACGAGGGTGAGGATGGTGACCCGAAGTTCGTCCCGCCGCCTCCTCGACCTCCGGCGCCGCCAGAGGCCACTTGTCCGGCCTGCCACCACAGGATGACGCACCACCAGGGTTGCGAGCTGGCCACGCTAACGGTGAGGACCGCCGCACTACTCGGCTACGAAACTGCACTCGAGCGCATCAGCGCGCGTACAGATCACGACCGTATCCCGGCGGCGCCACCGGAACCAGCGGATGCTTGTCCGGCTTGCGGCCACACCCGCAGACATCAGCGAGGGTGCGAGCTGGCCCCTCTATCGGTGAAAAGCGCCGCCCTACTGGGCTACGAAACTGCACTCGATCGCGTCCGCGCGCGTAGCGATGACGACGATGTAGTGCTTCCTTCTCCGCAGCCGCCAGGGTTGCGCGTGTGGTTTCGACGGCTGTGGCGGCGCAACGCTTCCAGCTGACGCGGCGTAGACTCCGGGCCTTTCCGGCGAGGGAGAGCCCGGGCGGCAGTGATGACCCCGGCGCACGTTGAGGAAGGCCCGCGGCAGCCGGTCAGGAGGGCGCCGGAAGGGGGGGGCAGATTGTCTCCTGACGTGTCGGATGGCGGGAGTGTCGAACTGTCGGCGCTCCCGCTCTTGGTCCGTGTTCAGACCGTTGCGGGCCAGAACTGCGCGAGGTACTTCTGCACGCCTTCGCCCGTACCCTCCTGCTCCGACAGTGCCGCAGCTTCACTGCGCCCAGCACAGCTCACCCGGACCCGCCAGGAGCCCCCCAGAACCGGCAAGCGTGATCACATCATCGGCGCGCCTCAAGTCTCGCTCTCACCGGCATTGTCTGTACCGGAACGATCCTTCGGTCGGGCATCACGCCAACGTCTGCGACGGCCCGAGGGGCCCACAGTTCTGGATTCGCACCACCCCGAGAACCCACCTGATGTCACAGCCGCAGCAGGCCTTCCCTGATCCGTTCCAGCAGGGCGACGGAGGGCCTGTCGTCGTGCCCGGACAGGTGACTGTGCACGCAGACGTGGGAATCCATCGACAGATCGGCGACGAGTACCCGGGCCACCCCGAGCGGCACCGCAAGCATGGCGGCGATCTCGGCTACTGAACGCGGGCACTGGCACAGCTCCACGATCGCTCGCCGCTCGAAGTCCAGCGGCGCGGTCAACGCCGCAGGCACCGCCGACACGAGTGTTTCCAGCCGCAGTTCATTGCTCACCGGTCGGGTCCGGCCGCGCGTCACGATGAACGGCCGGACCACTTGTCCCGTTTCGAATGCATCTTCGGCCGGGTTCATCGCACCGCGGCCAGATCGGCCTGCCCGGACAACAGCCGTCCGGGCAGGAGGACGGAGGCGGTCACCCCGGCCATCGGCGAGGGCGCCAGCCACACTCGGGCGCCGAGCCCGACGGCCAGCCGGCCGACAACATAGTGGCCGAGCAGTTGGGTTCGCCCCACCAGGAAGCTCTCCTGTCCGGACAAGCGCCGGTTCGCCGTGGCGAGCTCCGCTTCGGAAAGTCCGCCGCCGTGGTCCACGACGGCGATCATGTAGTCCGCCCCGTGCTCTTGGGCGTAGATCTCCACATCGGTCTCGGGGGACGAGGCGGCAAGAGCGTTCTCTATCAACTCTGCGAGGAGGTGCGCCACTTCGGATACGGCTCCGCCGTCGAGCAGCGCAGGGGTGGTGTGGCGCAGCAGCACCCGCCGGTAGTCGTCCACCTCGCCCAGGGCGGACCGCAGTACATCGCCCATTGGCACCGGATCCGCCCAGCGGCGCGGGCTGCGCTCCCCGGCCAGAACCAGCAGGCTCTCGGCGTTGCGCCGCATTCGGGTGGCAAGGTGGTCCAGTTCGAAGAGGTTGGCCAGGGTCCCCGGGTCGTCCTCAGATCGTTCCAGTGCACTGAGGAAGCCGAGTTGACGGCTCACTAGCTCCTTATTACGGCGTCCGAGGTTGGCGAGGGACTCGGTACTGGTGCGCTGCAGCACAGCCTGATCCACGGCGAGTCGTAGCGCGGTGTCCGCGACCCGATCCAGCGCGCCTGCCACGTTGGCGATCTCGTCGCCGCGCGCGGCCAGGGCGGAGCCAGTGAAGCCTTCGGTCAGCTCGGCCGGTTCGGCTTGGCGCTGTGCCTCCCGTACCCGCGCCACTGCCTGGGGCAGGGCCAGGTCGGCGATCCGGTGCGCCTCCTCGGTGAGCGCGTGCAGTGGCCGCAGGATGGAACGGGTCGCCGCCAAGGCCAGAACCGCTGCCCCGGCGATCGCCAGGAGGGCCAGTACCGCCTTCATCAGGAGCTGCCGCAGTGCATCCGAGCGCAGCTGGTCGGCGCGAGCGCTGGTGTCGTCGGCGACACGGATCTGCACCTGGTGCAGTCCGTCCACCAACGCGGTGGCGGGCTGCCACCAGTCGGCCGGAGCGACCGGCAGCTTTTTGGCATCGTGCGCGGTCAGCACCTGCTGTTCCATGCGAGCGACCGCGACTGCGGAATGGTTGCGCATCACAGCGTCCAGCGCGTGAGTCTGGGCCGCTGTCGCGGTACGTGGCACCTCGGCAAGGGCATCGCCCTTGGTCCCCAACAGCGTGATGAAGGTCCGGTAGTCGCGGTCGCTGAAGGACCCGGTGGCGAGGATCCCGTTGAGCGTACCGCGTTCCAGCGCAGCCGCTTCAGTCCCATCGCCAAGCTTGCGCAAGGTGGTGAGGCCGTCCGTGAGTTGACGGTCTTCGAGCTCCGTACCGCCGTGAAAGGCCGCGTCGGTGAGCGCGGTGATGGCGCGGGTGTAGAAGGCGAGTGCCTCGGCACGACCGACGCTCCCGCCGTCGGCCTCGCCACGTACGGTGGCCAGGCTGCCCAGCTGGGCCAGAGCCTCGCGCACAGCGCCGACGCCGGGCGAGTTCCCGGCGAGCTGCCGGTCGAGCGCGGCACGCGCCTGGTCGGAGGCCTTGCGCTGGGAATCCACCCGGCTGCGGAAGCTTTGGTCACCGCCGAGCAGCCCTGCGGTCAGCCCGCGCTCCCGCTGCAACTGGTGGACCAACTCCTGGGCATCGAGGACGAGGACGACCTCGTCGCGGGTGCGGCCCGCTGCCCCGTATTGGGAGGACTGCGTGATGGCTCCCACGGTGGCGACCACAACAAGGGCGCACGTAGGCAGCGCCAACAGCAATGGCAGCCGGCCGCGGATGGTGCGTGGTAACGCCCGAGCCATGAGGGCAGACAGGCGTGTTGGCTTACTGGGCACGGTTTCGGATGTCCCCCTTGGCACATGGCCGGACATGAGTGACCGCGGGGAATCGACGCGCTACGCGGCCTCGTCAAGCCTAGAGAGCCGGGATTGCCCCGGAGTTCCGGCCTGCTCATTCGGTCGGCAACTCCATTGGGAAGTATGGGAAATTGGCCAGTCAACGTCTGGTAGCGCGCCTGTAACCATCGGTGGGCGGGCCGGTTCTCCCCGGCCAGCCCCCACACCACTGGGTTGCAAGGCGATTGCCGCACCGTCGACTTGTCACGGTGTCACGAGAGCCGTCGTTCGCTCCTGCGGGTATCGGGCGAGCCCCGCGGGCCCCGTTTCTGCCCGCGAAGTCGCCGACGCGGGCAGGTCACTTCCTGTGCGCGGGAGGCGATGGGCCGATCACCGCCGCACCTTGGAGGCCATCGCGTGGAAGTACCGCACCTGCACGCCTTGGCGTGACCCGCCGGAAGAGCTCGGCTCGTTCCAGACCGCTCACAAGCGCCTGATCACAGGCACAGCCCGCGGACGAACTGCGCTGGCGGCTGCGGCCGGACGACGTACGCGTGGGCAGCTCCCTCGGGCTCGCTCCCGACGATCTGCGGCACATACCGCCGCTCGAACTGACCCGGCGGGCCGCACTGATCCAACGCGGAGACCTGACGCCGCCGCGGCTTGTGCCCATGCCGGACGGACCGACGGTGGGCGTGCCACCCAAGCTGCCGATCGAGATCCTTCCCAAAATCGGCGGGCTGCCCCTGTCGGAGCGGCTGCTCGCGAAAAGGCGCCTGCTCGAAGCAGCCCAGACCAAACCGGCCGCGACCACCAGCGACACCACCATCACCTTCGACGCCTGTCTGGTGCGCATCTCCCGGCCGTGGCTGTACTGGCCGCTGCTCGACGACGCCACCTGGTACGTGCCCGGTGTCTCCCGCGAAGGCGTCACCCGAGGTGCCGCGACCGGCAGCTTGGCCTGGCTGCCGACCGCCTTCCTGGCCATCCGGAATCTCAAGGTCACTGCGCAGTGGTCCCAGCAGGACGTCGCGGCCTCGCAGTTGGCGACGAACCTCGGCCCGTTCTCGGTGGACTCGCAGATCGTCGACGGTGTTCTCGCCAACCCGGGCCTGCAGGTGATGGGCTGGCAGCTCGAACGGCTGCCGGCGCTGCCCCGAACGACGCGCCTGCGGCGGCGCCACCTCGGCACTATGCCGTGGTGAAGGGCGACACGCTGGCCCGTATCGCCCTCACTTTCTACGGGGACCGGGAGCGCTGGCCGGAGATCGCCGAGGCCAACAACCTCACCCAACCCGACAAGCTCGAGGAGGGACAACAGCTGACGATCCCCTGAGGCCGCCCCGGCCGCGGAATGACCGCGCTCCAGGAGAGAACCGATCGAGGCCGTCCGGACATCCCGGACGGCCTCGACGCGTGCCGCGCGGACCGTGACGAGGAGGCCCGCCGGTGAGGTGGGTGCCACTCCCATGATGACCGCCCGCATCAGGGCCCCATACCATCGCCCCGCCTCCACTTCTGCCCGGGCATGGTGCGTCGACCCGACCGCCGCCCTCCTGCTCCCGCATTCCGCTCGATGGCCAGTCGGAGATTGGGTTCGGCATCACCCGGCTGCTGAACTTCGACCTGCTGCCCAGGATCAAGCGGATCAAGCGCCCGAGGTGCCCGCCTCGGCCGACCGCCGGCCTTGACCGACGAACAGGTACGTCACGTACGTGACCTGCTCGCCCGCCCGGAGAACACCGTCACCTCGATCGCGAAGCTCCTCGGCGTCTCCCGCTACACCATCTACAACTACCTGCCCGAACTGAAGGGCGGCCGTCTCGCGCTCGCCGAGTCGACCAACACGGCAGAACTGCCCCGATCCGCCGGGCCAGAGGATTGATCACCGCCGTTTGCGGCTGGTGACGATCCTGCTGGCTTATTCCGTGCCCAGCGGGGCTGGCGGCTCGTTGGGCGGGACAGCAGCGGCCGTCTTGGTGTTCCCGGTCGCCTGACGGCGATTCGCCTCTCGGGGCTGTCTACGCCGCCCGCGTCGACTCCACGCTCGTCGCCTCCCGGCTCAACACCGCGCTGGAGGCGGCCCGTGCGTACCACACCGCTGAAGTCCACGATGTACGGGCTCGGGCGCGGTATCTCGCCGCTGCCCGGCCGACCACTTTGGCAGCCGCCGCACTGCCGCCGCGCCTACCTGCGCGAGCTCGACGGCGGCGCGGCCGCGGTGGTACCGCCCCCATCGCCGCCGTCGCGTGACACCCCTGGCCAAGACCAGGCTGTGGGGCACCGCCGGGGCCGACTGCTGTACGCGGACCCCCTCACGCCGGCGACCTTCGGAGAGTGCCGTCACGAGCGCGTCCAGGTCTCCGGTGTGGACGATCACTTCCTCTTCGCCGGGCGGTGGGGCGAAGCGGGCGAAGAAGTCGTTGAGGGCTTCGGGGGTGCCACGCGGAGATCCGCCCATCGAGTGACCCCGCCTGGATGGATGCGGGCGCCGCACCGGGAGGACAGAGCGGCAACGATCGCGATCCCGCGGCCGTGCTCTTCTGGGAGGGTGTCGCGGCCCCCTCGCCGGGACTGTGCCGCCGGACCGGCGTCGGTGACTTCGATACGCAGAGTGCAGCGGCCATCACCCTTGACGCGGGACAGCCGCAGGGTGGCCGGCGAGAGAGCATGCGTGACCGCGTTCGTGATCATCTCCGAGGCCACGACGAGGGCGTCGTCCGCGACATCGGGCGAAAGGTCCCAATCGATCAGGATGCCGCGGACGCGGCGGCGTACCGCAGCAAGCGCCTCAAGGATGCGTGGCAACGGCAAGACCTCTTCGGCGACCTCGGGCGGCATCCATCCGGAGCGTGCAGTAACACCGTCGTTCGACCTGCTCATGATGCACACCCCTAGATCACCGGCGCGATCACGACGGGTGCAGTGTGCGGTGCGCGACTTCCGAAAGACCTGACGGCAAGGTCGACATCGCAAGGGGAGTCAGCCATGGCGAGCTCCTTTTGTCTCCACTGACGCTCTTCGCGGCCCCGGTTACCCTCCAGCTGGATTGTCAGACAATGAAATGTTGTCTGTCAATAGTTCAGACCTGACATATGAGACAGTGGTCACGGAGGTTGTTTCATGGCCCAGGACGCCGCGCTCCGGCTGCCCACCGTCTCGGTCGTCGAGGCGCTCGCTGCATCACTGCACGACCGGGTGCTCAACGGGCAACTTCCCCCTGGCACGACCCTCGCCGAGACCGAGATCGCGAACGAGTACGGCGTATCCCGGCCCACAGCACGCAGCGCCATCACCGCCCTGGTATACGAGGGGCTCCTGCACCGCGAAGCCAACAAGGCCGCCTACGTTCCCCGCCTGACCCGCACAGACGTCGAGGACCTCTTCCTGGTCCGCACCCCCTTGGAAGCAGAGGTGGTACGGGTCCTGGTTGAGCGCGGCACCGTTCCGGTGGCCGCCGCCGAGCGTGCGATCATGGATCTGGACCGGCTGGAGGACGACGCGCCTCACAGCGCCTTTGTCGAACCGGACCTGCGATTCCACCAGTCCTTGGTCGACACCGTCGCCAGCCCCCGGCTCAGCCGGCTGTATCGGGGCATCAAGGGCGAAGTGCATCTGTGCATGGTCCAGACCCGGCACACCCTGGGACGCGAACGCATCGTTGCCGAGCACGGCCAGGTTCTGGAGGCGCTACGGGCCGGAAACGCCGACCAGGCGGCCGACCGCATGCGGGCGCATCTCGACGGAGCCTGCCGCTCACTGCGGCGAGTCTTCACAACAGCGGACGCCGACGGCAAGCGATAGGGGTTATTGATCCGAGGGCCTTGGCCCCCGAATCCTGGACACGGTCTGTGCGGTGCAGGTTTCGGATCCTCTTTCGCGCGGCGGCTGGCTCGGCCTCCACCGACTCCGAAGCACCCGCCGCAGCCGCAGGCCGGGCCGCGTGCGACCCGAGCGCCAGCCGTCCGCGGTCCGGCGGCAGATCCCAGCGGGTCAGACCCCTGCCACCCCTGTCGTGCGAGCCAGCTGATGCGGTCCTCGACGAGGACGGACGAGGACGCCGGCCTTCGACCGCTCGGCGGCGTGCGCAAGGGCAGCATCTCGTACGTGGACCTGGAGCGGGCCGCAGGCGCGGGGCTTTTTCGCGCATGCCGCTTCGATGTTGCCGGGTCCGGGCCACCGCCCCTGCGGCCGGCGGTCAGTCGTCCTTCTCCTCGAAGAGCCGCTGGAGCGAGCGGCAGGCGCCGTCCAGGTGCTCGCGCATCCGGCGCACCGCCTCCTTCGCGTCCCCGGCTCGCAGTGCTTCCAGTACCCAGCTGTGCTCGGCGACGATGCGTTCGCGTCCCAGAGTGTGCCGGGTCTGCACCATGCACAGGTGCACTTCGCCCTGGATGCCGCGGTAGAGCCGGCTGAGCCGGGGGCTGGCGACGGCATCCACGAGTGACTGGTGGAAGCGCAGGTCGGACTCCACGAACGCGCTGTGTGACGCTTCGGGTCCGAGCCGGTCCAGATCCGCTATGGCCCCCTCCGCCGCGGTCACCGGCACGGTGCCGCGCTCGACCAGCACCCTGACCACCTGCGTCTCCAGTGGAATCCGCACGAGGAACAGGTCGTCGACGTCGGCGAGCGCAAGCTGCGGCACATAGGCTGGTTTGTTCGCTTCCCGCTGGAGCAGCCCCTCGTGGACCAGCGCGGTCACCGCGCTGCGGGCGGTGGGCCGGGAGACGCCGTACTCGGCGGCGATCTCGGTCTCCGCGAACGTGGTGCCGGAGACGAGCCGTCCGTCGAGTACCCGGCCGCGCAGGGATGCGGCGAGCGCGTCGACGACGGAGACAGTGGGCAGCCGGACAGCGGCGTCCTGAGCCATGAACACCTCCAGAGGGAACGCCCGACATTCTCTCACGCTGTCTTGCACGATCCATTGACAGTCATGAGTGGTTGTCTGACAATCGACCAACCCAGCAGCCAGGGGTGACGGGGGTCACAGAATGGCAACGGACAAGGCAAGGACGCTTTCATGGCCGGTTACCAACAGATCTTCAACCCCGTAGGGGGCTCTCTCGGGTGGAGCGCCCTGTGCGCGGCGCTCCCCCTGGTCACGCTCTTCGTGCTGCTCGGCGGGTTGCGCTGGAAGGCGTGGAAGGCCTCGCTCGTCTCGCTGGGCGCCGCCCTGGCGGTGGCCGTCCTGGCCTACTCGATGCCCGTCGGTCAGGCCGCGCTCGCGGCGAGCGAGGGCGCGGTGTTCGGCCTGTTCCCGATCGTCTTCATCGTGCTGAACGCCTTGTGGATCTACAAGATGACCGAGATCACCGGCTGGGACGCGGTCCTGCGCCGCGCCTTCGGATCGCTCTCCGGCGACCAGCGCGTCCAAGCCGTGATCATCGCCTTCTGCTTCGGCGCTCTGCTCGAGGCACTGGCCGGTTTCGGCACCCCGGTCGCGGTCTCCTCGGTGATGCTGATGGCCGTCGGACTGCGCCCGATAAAGGCCGCCGCCGTCTCCCTGGTCGCCAACACGGCACCCGTGGCGTTCGGCGCCATCGCCATCCCGATCACCACCCTGGGCAAGATCACCGGCCTGGACGCGGCCGACCTCGGCGCGATGGTCGGGCGCCAGACACCGCTGCTCGCGCTGTTCGTGCCGCTGATCCTGGTGTTCATGGTGGACGGACGGCGGGGTGTGCGGCAGACCTGGCCGGTCGCCCTGGCCGGCGGTTTCGCCTTCGCAGGCGCCCAGTTCGTCACCGCGAACTACCTGTCGTACGAGATCGCCGACATCGTGGCCGCCTTCGCGGGCGCGCTGGCCGTGGTGGCGACGCTGAGCGTGTGGCAGCCCTCGCAGGTGCTGGCCGCCGAGCGGACCACTCCGGTCATCGCCGGCGGGTCCATCGCGACCGACGCCTCGGACGCGGTGCTGCGACGCCGGCAGACCGGTGAGGGCTCCGCGCTGAAGGCGTTCGCGCCGTACCTGATCGTGGTCGCCCTCTTCGCCCTGGCCACCTCCGGTCCCGTCAAGACCTGGCTGGAGGCGCATTCGGGCTGGAAGTTCGCCTGGCCTGGCCTGGACGTGGTCAACGCCAAGGGCGAGCCGCTGTCCGCGCTGACCTTCAACTTCAACATCTTCAACGCGGGCGGAACGATCCTTCTCGTGGCCGGCCTGCTCACCGCCGTGCTCTACGGCATCGGGCTCCGCCGCGCGGCCCGTTCCTACGCGGACACCGTGCGGCAGTTCCGCTGGACCATCGTCACCGTCATGGCGGTGCTCGCCCTGGCCTACGTGATGAACCTGTCGGGCCAGACCGTCACCCTCGGCCTGTTCCTGGCGCAGGCGGGCGGCGTCTTCGCCCTGCTCTCTCCCATCGCCGGCTGGCTCGGCGTGGCCGTGACCGGCTCCGACACCTCCTCCAACTCCCTGTTCGGCATGCTCCAGGTCACCGCGGCCCAACAGACCGGCATCTCCCCCTACCTGCTCGGCGCCGCCAACACCACCGGCGGTGTCCTCGGGAAGATGATCTCCCCGCAGAACCTGGCCATCGCGGCCGCGGTCGTCGGCCTGGAGGGCCGCGAGGGCGAGCTGTTCCGCAAGGTGGTCGGCTGGGGCCTCGGCCTGCTCGTCGCGGTCTGTGCCCTCGTCTACCTGCAGTCCACCTCGGTCCTCGGCTGGATGGTGGTGGGCTGATGCCAGCCGGAACCGATCTGGCCAGGGACCTCGCGGCCATCGTCGGGGACGGCCACGTCCGGGTCGACGAAGGCGCCCTCGCCGCCTACGCCCGCGACGCAACCCCGCTGTTCACCGCGCGCCCGCAGGCCGTGGTGCTGCCCGCCAGCACCGAGGAGGTGGCGGCCGTGCTGCGGTACGCCACCGCCCGCGGCATCCCCGTGGTGCCGCGGGGCGCCGGCTCCAACCTGTGCGCCGGCACCGTCCCGCTGGAAGGAGGCATCGTGCTGGTGCTGACCCGGCTGGACAAGCTGCTGGAGATCAGCCCCGAGGAGCTGCTGGCCCGCGCGCAGACCGGTGTCACCACCGCGGCACTCGCGGACGCCGCGGCCGCCAAGAGGCTGCTCTACGCCCCCGACCCGGGCAGCCGCACGGTCTCCACGGTCGGCGGCAACGTGGCCACCTGCGCTGGCGGCCTGCGCGGCCTGAAGTACGGCGTCACCCGCAACTATGTGCTCGGCCTGGAGGCGGTACTGCCCACCGGTGAGATCATCCGCACCGGCGGCAGACTGTGGAAGGACGTCGCGGGCTACGACCTGACCCGGCTGCTCACCGGCTCCGAGGGCACCCTCGCGGTGATCACCGAGGCCACCGTGGCCCTGCTCCCCGCACCTCAGGACACCGGCACGGGAGTGGCGTACTTCGACTCGCTCGCCGACGCCTCCCGCGCCGTGGCGGCCGTCATCGCGGCCGGGATCGTCCCGGCCACGCTGGAGTTCCTCGACCGCAAGTGCATCACCGCGGTCGAGGAGTACGCCGGGCTGGGCCTGCGCGGCGACGCAGGCGCGCTGCTGATCTTCGGCGACGACGGCTCACCGGCCACCGTGTCCGGCAACCTCGCCCGCATCCAGGAGGTGTGCGCGCAGACGGGCGCCCTGGAGGTCACCCTCGCGGAGAACGTGGCCCGCGCCGACGCGCTGCTCGCGGCGCGCCGCTGTTCGCTGCCCGCGCTGTCCCGCCTCGGCTCGCTGACGATCCTGGAGGACGCCACCGTGCCGCGGCACCGGATGGCCGAGATGGTGGACCGCATCGACGAGATCGCCGACCGCTACGGCCTGCGGATCGCCACCTTCGGCCACGCCGGGGACGGCAACCTGCACCCGACCTGCGTGCTGGACCCGGACGACGCAGACGGCGCCGGGCGCGCCCACGAGGCGTTTGCGGAGATCTTCGCGGCCGCCATCGCGTTCGACGGCACCATCACCGGCGAGCACGGGGTCGGCGCCGCCAAACTGCCCTACCTCACCGATCGGCTGGGAGAGGACCAGATGGCCCTGCTGCGGCGCATCAAGCGGGCCTTCGACCCGGCAGGCATCCTCAACCCCGGAAAGCTCGGATCATGACCGACCATCCCATCGTGGACCCGACCGGCCACACCCCCGCACCCGCACCCGCGCCACCGGGGCCGGGCCTGGGGATCTTCGACAAGGAGCTGCTGGACCGCTGCATCTCCTGCGGGTTCTGCCTGCCCGCCTGCCCCACGTACGCCCTGACCGGCGAGGAGACCTCTTCCCCGCGCGGCCGTATCACCCTGATGCGGGCACTGGAGGCCGGCGACCTCGCCCCCGACGACCCCACCCTGGCCGAGGAGTCGTCGTTCTGCCTGGGCTGCCGGGCCTGCGAAACGGTGTGCCCGGCGGGCGTGGAGTACGGACAACTGCTGGAGCAGTGGCGTGACCACCAGTGGAGCGGTCCGAACCGTCCGTGGATCGCCCGCGCCCTGATGGCACTGGTGTCCCGGCCGGGCCTGCTGCGGCTCCAGGGACTCGTGCGCCGGCACGCGCGCGGTACGGCGAAGGCCACGCCGTCGACAGCCACCCCGGCCGAGTCCGTGCCGGCGCAGTCCACGCCACCGGCGACGGCCGGCCCCGACCCCGCGGAGACGCCCGCGGACGACTCCTCAGGGCAGCTGTCGGCCGGACAGCAGGTGTCGCTGATGCTCGGCTGCGTCGAACGCGGCCTGTACCCCGGGGTGTCCCGGGCCGCACAGCAGCTCTGCCCGGAGATCACCGTGCCCACCCGGCAGGGCTGCTGCGGAGCGCTCCACGCGCACAACGGCGACTCCAAGACCGGCGCCGAACTGGCCCGCACACTCGGCGAGCAGCTGCCCGGCACCATCCTCACCACCGCGGGCGGCTGCGCGGCACACCTCGCACACCACCTGGGCCGGGACAGGGTGCGGGAACTGAGCGAGTACCTCGACGCCAAGGGGCACCAGACGGTCGGCCAGGTGACGGTGAACGGCCGCCGGGCCCGCGCGGCGCTCCAGGACTCCTGCCATCTGCGCAACGGCCTGGGCGTGACCCGCCCGCCCCGCGAGCTGATCGCCGCGGTCGCCGACTACGTGGAACTGCCCAGCGCCGGCAAATGCTGCGGCGCGGCGGGCACATACGCGATGCTCAGGCCGGAGGACAGCAAGAAGGTACTCGAACCGAAGCTGGACGAGGCCGAGGAGGCCGACGTCGACTACGTGGTGACCGTCAACCCGGGCTGTCTGCGGCAGGTGCAGCAGGGCCTGCGCAGCCGCCGCTCCCGGGCGAAGGCCATCCACCTGGCCGAGTTCCTCGCCCTCGCGGCGCGGTCGGCACCGGAGGTGCCGCCCTCTGGCAACCCGGCCCAGCGGTGAGGCTGTGATGCCCACCGACCACGCCTGCCACTCCGCAGCCGAACTGGCGGCCCAGACCCTGGACCAGCTGCGGACGGCTCTGCTCACCGGGGCCTCCGGCGAAGGCAGGCCCCACTTCGCGGACACTCCACCGGACGGCGCGGCCGGACTACTGGCCTTCCTCGACGGCCTGTCCGCCGAGCTGCAAGGCGCCTTGACGCCATGGCACACGACCGTGGGGGGCCGGATCCGCGACGCCGCAGGCGTCCCGGCGCCAGAAGGGTCGGCCACCCCGCCCGCCCGGCAGCCGTCCGGGTGGGAGGCCCTCGGCCTGGTCCGCACCCGGGCCGAGGCAGTACTCACCGCACTGGCGCACGCGCCAGGCGGCGGGCCTGTCGGCGTGGCCGGTATGGCCATGCGGCTGAACCTGACGGAGGACGTCCTCACCGGTGCACTGGGCCGGGTGCACGTCCCCGCCGAACAGGCCGCGCACTGCGCGGCCGGGCTGGCGGAGGCCACAGGATCCCTCTTCGGCCTCCGCCCGGCCCACCGGCACCGCCCGGCGCCGTCACCGGATCCGCAGCCGTCACCGGATCCGCAGCCGTCACCGGATCCGATGACGTCCGCCTTCCGACGGATGAGCGACTGGACGACCGGCGGGCTGCCATGACATGACCCGGCCCACAGTAATGGCACGTCCGCACCACCCGGCAAGCCCAGACGCCACCGAGAAGGTCGTCCCGGCTCTAGAGCAACCCGAAGATCGTGCGTCGCAGACGCACCAACCGGCACCCGGCAGAGCCGCCCAGGTTGATGACCCGGCGAGGCCGCTCCAGACGAACTTGCTGGCGCCGGGCCGCCGCCCGCTGCACAGCCCTGCCTGGCTACGGCCGGGCGGCAGCGGCAGCCTTTGGGCTTCGCGCCTTGGGCAGAGTGATGCCCTGGGCCTGGGCGGTCGGCCCCGGACGCAACGTCCATGGCACAGAGCCTGTTTCCGCCAGCCACTCATTCGCCAGCAGACGCTTCACGACAAAGCCTCGCAGCGGACCTTTCAGGTCCCAGCCCAAGCCCGAGCACAGCTGGGCGTACGAGGCACCGTGTCCGTGCTCGCCCCGAAAGGCCACAGCGCGGTCTTGGCCATGTCCGCGTCGGCGAGGCTGGTGTCGGTGTAGATGACGAACGGCCTCATGGGCGGTTCTCCTCTGAATCGGTGGCAGTGCGGGAGGGGGTCAGAAATCGGTGGTCACCGCGCCGACAGTGCGGTAGCGGTCGTCGATCAGCGGCAGGTACCGCCACTTGTCGAAGGCCGTGCACGGGTGGGAGATACCGCAACCCACCCACTCACCTGGTGACAGCTCGTCGTCCCGGGGGACGGTCAGGTACGCGTGCTGGTCGTTGAGCGCCGTGACGGTGAACCCGGTGGCAGGCCGGGGAGAGCCGCCGTCGAGGTCCCGGATCGTGTGCGGCGTCGGGAGGTCTTGGTCGTACGGAGCGTCCGGGCGCCCGAAGTCGAGGATGACCAGCTCCGGTTCGGGCCGGGAGAGTACGCGGCCCCACAGTTCCAGGGCCGGGCGCAGCCCTAAAGCGCGGCCCGGCCGCGCACACGCCGAGGTGCGGGCGTACATGCCGTGGTCGTGGCTGATGTATCCACCGGGGCGGATCAGCAGCTGCCGGTCCTGCCGTGTCCCGTACCGTTCGAGCAGGTGCTCCGTGACGATGTCGAAGAAGCCGCCGCCGACGCTGATCAGCACCCTCTCCGCGGCGAACAGCGCGGCTTGCCCGATCACTTACGCGGTGTTTTCGAGAAGGTCGCAGAAGTCTGAGACGGCGTCCGTGGTGTGCGGGTCGCGGTCACATCCGATGACGCCCTCGTAGCCGGCCAGGCCGATGAGGCGCAGGTGGGGGCAGGCTGCGATGGCACGGGCGAGCTCGACGGCTTCGGCGACGCCGCGGCAGCCCCATGACCTGCCCGGCGTCATACAGGCATCGCTGAAGGTGGGCCCCGGTGACGTCGTCGGCGAGACCGCTGTCACCTTCGATCGCGCGGGCGACGTGGTGGTCGCCGGTCCTGATACCGCAGCTGTCCAGGATGCGCTGACCCGGTGCGCGACCTGGTTCACTGCACACAGAAGTGGCCTGACGAGCCGCCAGCAGGCACCTCAGCCTTGACCTTGACCGGGTGCCGGACCACCGCGTTGAGGAGATGGTGCGATGAGCGAGGGCCGCCGATCAAAAACGCATCATGCGCAAAAGGCTCGTGTACTGCCTAGGTTTACGCTCCTTACGGCCCGGGTTGACGACCTGTTGCCTTGGACACTGGCACCGTCGACTCACCGCCCGCGTCGGCACCGGACGCCCGATGCCCTCAGCACCGGCATTCTCGGGGCACGACCGGCCAGAACCTGCACGCCTCGCTGCACGCGCGGCGGTGCAACGGGCGAGTGATGGGCGTCGGCGACTGGTCTGTTCGGCGGGAGCGTGCTCAACACGACGGGTCGGCGAGGGCGACTGGCCCAAATGGAAGCGGGACATGCGGGTGCGGGCGCCCTGAGGTCAGGACCGCACCGCGCAGGGCGAGCAGATCGGCTTCGGATCCGGAACCGGTGAACACGATCTCGCGGGTCCGGGCGCCGATCAGACCGGCGACCTGGGCGCGGGCCACAACAAGTGCCCGGCGGGGCTCCTGGGAGAAGGAGTGGCTGCTGGAGGGGTTGCCGAAGAAGTCGGTCACGTGCGGTCACACCGCCTTGGCGACGCACGGATCGACCGCGTGGTGGCGTTGTAGTCCAGGTAGGCCGGCCCGGCCCGCCAGGCCCGGGTGCGGCGTAAGGGCGCTGCCCGGGCCCCTCACGTCAGGCCCGAGGCATCGACGGGCAGTTCCGACAGCCGCCACTCCAGCATGCCGTCGTCGAGACGGACTGCCCGCCGCCCGCGGCCGGTCAGCAGTCGCACGGCGTCGTAGGCCAGCACACAGTACTCGCCGCGGCAGTAGACGACGATCTCCATCTTCTCGGGCAGTTCGCTGATTCGGTCCGGCAGTTCCTCGACCGGGATGGAGAGTGCGCCGGGGATGTGCCCGGACTGGTACTCCTCTACCGGCCGCACATCGAGCACGACAACGTCCCCGGCGGCGATCCGCACCTGAAGCTCCTCACGGCTGAGCTCGCCCGCGGCGTCCTCGCCGAGATAGGCATCCCGGGCGGCGGGCACGGCGGCCTGGTGGGCTTCGGCAACCTTGCGTAGCAGCGCGAACAGTTGGGCGACGTCGTCACCGGCGAGCCGGTAGTGGATGCGCACCCCCTCACGCCGGGTGGTGACGAACCCGGCCTGCTTGAGCGTCTGCAGATGCGCCGAGGCGGTGGTCAGGTTCAGCCCGGCCGCCTTCGCCAGCGCGTCGACGGTGCGCTCGCCCTGGGCCAGCAGATCCAGCAGCTCCAGACGCTTTCCGCTGGCCAGCGCCTTGCCGCTGGCCGCGAACGCGTCATACAGCCGCGTCTTCGTCGCGCTCTTCGTGTGCTCCGGCAAGACATCCTCCATAAATCCATGGATTATTGTAGGTGAGTCCGGTGGGTGTTACCACACGCCCCCGTTCCCGAGATCTTGGAGGACGCCGTGGGCTTTGCGGACGATCACCTCATACCGTTGGTCGACGAAGGGCTGGGCAACAGCGCCTACCTGCTCGACTTGGGCGACGGACGCGCCCTGGCCATGGACGCCAGCCGTGACCTGCGCGCGCTGCGGGCAGCAGCCGAGCGGCGCGGACTGCGCATCGCGTTCGCCGCGGACACCCATCTGCACGCCGACTTCCTCTCCGGCGCCGTCCAGCTCGGCCACGACTCCGGTGCCACGATCCTGGCCTCCGCGGCCGGCCGCCGAGCCTTCGATCACCAGCGCCTGACCGACGGCGACGAAGTCGACCTCGGCGGGCTGACGCTGCGGGCTCTGGCCACCCCCGGACACACCGACGAGCACCTGTCCTTCCTGCTGCTCGACGGCTCCGGGGAACTCGGGGTGTTCACCGGCGGCTCGCTGATAGTGAACTCCGCCGCCCGCACCGACCTCCTCGGCCAGGAGCGCACCGAGGAACTCGCCCGCGCCCAGTACCGCTCACTGAAACGGCTGACCGCGTTGCCGGACCAGACCGCGGTGTGGCCAACCCACGGCGCAGGATCCTTCTGCTCCGCCCCGCCCGGCACCGAGCGCACCACCACCATCGGCGCCCAGAAGCAGGCCAACCCGCTGCTCACCGCACCCGACGAGGACACCTTCGTGGCCCAGCTGGTCGCGAGCCTGGGCACCTACCCCGCGTACTTCGACCGCCTCGGCGAGATCAACCGGCGCGGCCCGGCCGTACTGACCGCGGACCCCATGCTCCCGGCCTTGTCCGCACCGCAGGTGCGAGCCCTCATTGCCGACGGCGGCCACGTCGTCGACGTCCGCCCGGCCACCGACTACGCCGCCGGCCACATCCGCGGCGCCCTGTCCATCCCACTGCGCGACCAGTTCGCCACCTGGCTCGGCTGGCTCCTGCCCGACACCGCGCCCCTGGCTTTCATCACCGCCGAGGACCAGGACCTGAGCGAAATCGTCTGGCAGGCATACAAGGTCGGCTACGAGCGTCTCGCTGGCAAACTCACGGGCGGCATGGACGCCTGGCTCGCCGACGGCAACCCCCAGGCCACCACCGCTTTCCTCGCCGCCGACCGCGCCGCGGGACGCCCCTACGTCGACGTCCGGCAGGAAGCCGAGTTCGCCGCCGGGCACGTCCCCGGCGCGCTGCACATCGAACTCGGCGCCCTCAACGAGTCCGCGGCCGACGCCCCGACCGGACCGGTCGTAGCGTGCGGGCACGGCGAGCGCGCCATGACCGCCGCCAGCCTCCTGGAGCGGGCCGGCCACACCGATGTAGCCGTCCTCGACGGCGGACCGGCCGACTACGCCGCCGCACAGGATCTGCGCCTCGTGCAGGGCGTGGAGGACACCCGCGCGTGAACGCCACCCCTCTGACCACCACTCCGACCGACGCCTCCGGTCGCCCCGTACGGCTCGGCCTGCGAGAAAACTGGCTGCAGTTCACCCTGCTGGTGATCGTCAACGTCTGCGTCGGCGGCCTGGTCGGCCTTGAACGCACCACCGTCCCGCTGGTCGGCTCCGAGACCTTCGGCCTGACCAGCAACCTGGCGGTCTTCTCCTTCATCATCGCCTTCGGCCTCACCAAGGCGTTCACCAACCTCGCCGCCGGGGCGCTCACCGCACGCTTCCGCCGCAAACAGCTGCTGGTGACGGGCTGGCTGCTCGGCATCCCCGTCCCCTTCGCCCTCGCCTGGGCGCCGTCCTGGGGCTGGATCGTCGCGGCCAACGTCCTGCTCGGCCTGAACCAGGGCCTGACCTGGTCGATGACCGTCAACATGAAGATCGACCTCGTCGGCCCCTCACGCCGAGGACTCGCCACCGGCCTGAACGAAGCCGCCGGCTACACCGCCGTCGGCGTCACCGCCCTGCTCACCGGCTACCTCGCCACGTCATACGGCCTGCGCCCCGTCCCAGAGCTCATCGGCATCGTCTTCGTCGTCGCGGGCCTCGCCGTGGCCCTGGTCGTACGCGACACCGCCGCCCACGTCGCGCTCGAACTCGCCCACCACACCAAGCCCCTGCCCACCGACGAGGACACCGGCCTGAAGGCCACCTTCACCCGCACCTCCTGGCACAACCGCTCCCTACGCGGCGCCAGCCAGGCCGGACTGATCAACAACCTCAACGACGGCCTCACCTGGGGCGTCTTCCCCCTGCTCTTCACCGACCACGGCCTCGGCGTGGCCGCCGTCGGCCTCATCAAGGGCCTCTACCCCATTCTGTGGGGACTCGGGCAAATACCCACCGGCCACCTCGCCGACCGCATCGGCCGCAAACCACTCATCGTCTACGGCATGCTCGTCCAGGCCGCCGGCTTCGTCCTCGCCCTCACCCTGCTCGAACGCCCGCTCCTCGCCGGAATCCTGTCCGCCATCGCGCTCGGCCTGGGCACCGCCATGGTCTACCCCGCCCTCATCGCATCCATCTCCGACCACGCTCACCCCGCCTGGCGGGCCAACGCCCTTGGGACGTACCGGTTCTGGAGGGACATCGGCTATGCCGCCGGCGCCCTGGTCGCTGGCCTCCTCGCCGATGCTCTCGGCCTGAACGCCACCGTCATCGCCGCAGCCGTCCTCACCGCGACTTCCGGACTCATGGCTGCTCGCTGGATCACCGAGCACCGCCTCGCTACTCGCTGAGGGGCGCGGCGGCCGCGAACACCCGGCCACTCCACCCCTTGCCTGGGCCGATCACCGATCCGGAGCAGATCACCCGTCTCGACATACGACGACGCGACCGTCTCGGCGGAATCCTCCACGAATACGAACACGCCGAATGACCTGCACGGATGAGTTTTCCGGCAAGGGCACCTGCCCTTTCAGGGATGGACAGCCCGCATCTCGTCGACCAGCGCGAGCGCGACTTCCACGCCTGCCGATGCAGTGTGCCGACCTTGGGATTGACCAGTCTGTCGTACGAGACGCCGTTCATCCTCACGTCACCGCTGAGTGAGCGTTTGATTCTTGCTTGTCCGTTTCATTTGTTTTGGCTGTCGCGCCAGTTCGTGGTGGCTTCGTGGGTGAGGCGGCGGGTCATGAGGTTGATGGCGGCGAGTTGGATCATGGCGGCTGAGCGGTGGGGGTGGGTTTCGTAGTCGCGGGCCGGGCGGCGGCGGTGCATGAGCCAGCCGGGGGTGCGTTCGATGACCCAGCGGCGGGGTTGGACGTGGAAGCCGCGGGTGGTGGGGTCGCGTTGGACGATTTCGAGGTCGATGCCCAGGTGGGCGGCGTGTTCGACGGCTGCGGTTGTGTAGCCGTTGTCGGCCCAGGCTTTGGTGATGGTGGGGTGGCGTTGGCGGACTCTGGTGAGGAGTTGGGTGCCGTCGGCGGAGTCGTGGACGCTGGCGGCGGCGACGGCCAGCAGGAGGCCGAGGGTGTTGGTGACGATGTGCCGTTTGCGGCCGATGATTTTCTTGGCCGGGTCGATGCCTTGGCCGGTCAGGTGGACGGTGGCGGAGGTTTTGATGCTCTGGCTGTCGATCAGGCAGGCGTGTGGCTCGCTGGTGCGGCCTTCGGCCTGGCGGACTTTGCCGCGTAAGAGGCCGGTGAGCTGGTCGAAGATGCCGACGGCTTCCCAGCGAGCGAAGTCGGATGCCATTGCGGGCCTGGCGCCAGGCTTCGAGGGTGGGGCGGATGAGTTCCCAGCGGGCGTCGGATAGGTCGCTGGGGTAGGGCCGTGAGGGCTGCATGATGCCTGGGTATGTGGCGGCGGCCGGCCTGGGGCAGGCAATACGTCGGCATCCGACGCGTACGGTTGACCAACGATTGAGGACCTTCCCTGGGCAGAATTCGCCGGTGACCCTGACACGCCCATCGCAAGGCTCGAAGAGAAGGAGAAGCGTCTATGCAAGGACATTTACAAGGTTCTTAAGGAGCACCGGGCCGAGCTGGTCGAGAGGGCCGGTAGAACTACGCAGCCGAATTACTGAATGACGTCGCTGGATGACGTGCCTGCCCGGCGGACCGCCAGGAGCGCCGCGCCGATGTCCGCCACCGCTTGCGGATCGGACAGGGAACGACCCGCCAGCTCCTCGACGCGGCGCAGCCGGTAGCGGACGGTGTTGGGGTGGACGAAGAGACTCCGCGCCGCGTCCGTGGCGGAGCCGGCGGCGGCGTACCAGTGTTCCAGGGTCTCCAGGAGACGGGCACGCTCGGCGGCGGGGAGATCGAGCAAGGGCTGGAGGACCACCTCCACCAGGTGGGCCGCCTCCGCCGGGGCTGCGGCGACGACCATGGCCAGCGGGTTGTCGTCGAACCGCGCGATGCCGGGCCCGGTGCCCGGGAGGCTGGCCAGCGCCAGACGGGCGAAGCGCAGAGCCTGAGGGGTGTCCCGCAGCGAGTGGAAGCACGGGCTGACACCCACGCGGGCGCCCGCGCGACGCAGGATGCGCAGGCAGGTGTTCTCCACCGTCGCCGTGGGCAGGGCGGCCAGACCGATCTGCTGGTCGGGCAACAGCCGCCAGGTGAAGTGGATCTGGGCCTGACGCAGCGCCGCCTCTGTCCCCGCCAGCGGCTCCTCGCCGGGCGCGTCGGCCGCCGCAGCGGCGACCACATAGGGCCCGCGGTCGGGCAGCCCCAGCTCGCGGGCGGCCTCCCACAGCGTGCGGTCGGCGATGACGCCGGTGAACAGCGCCTCCACCAGTGCCGAGCGGCGCGCCTGACGCCGCGAGGTCAGTTCGGCGGTGGTCTCCCGGTAGGCCGCCGCCACCGCCTCCGCGTAGCGGCCGAACAGGGCCCAGATCTCCGCCGACTGGGAGACCAACTGGGCGTCGGTGACCTCGGGATGGGTGCGTGCCTCGGCGAGGATGTCCGTCCACAGGAGTTCGAAGCCGATCCGGTACGCGTGCAGGGTGTCCGCCAGCGGGACGCCCTGCTCGGCGCGGATCCGGCCGGTGTCCCGGGCCGGGCTCGGGTCCTGTGCGCCCGCGCGGCCGAGCTGGTCCAGGAGCAGGTCCGCGTTGGCGGTGCACGAGCGGCGCAGCGAGTCGAAGGGGATCAGCGTCTCGTCCTTGTAGGCGTCGACGTCCGAGCGGATGCGCTGCGCCATCCGCTCGCCCAGTTCCGGAAGCCTCGCGTGCAGCGCCGAGACCACGCCTGAGAGGTCCATTCCCGCAGCGTAACGCCCCTGTTTTGTTCAGGGGAACAATCCGGGAGGGCAGACGCTGTCATGCCGCACATAGGCCGCCGCCTTCGACGTCTGCACGATGTCGTCAGTGTGAACAGCGGATTTCGACGGCGACTTTCGTGGAGGCGGTCATGGCCAATCTGGCTCAGGTCCTGGTGGAGACGGCACGGCGGCAGCCGGAACGCCCCGCACTGCGGTTGGGGGACCAGGTCACCAGTTACGCGGAGCTCGACGAGCGCAGCGCCCGCGCCGCCGCGCTGCTGCGGGCCGAGGGCGTACGACCGGGAGACCGGGTCGCTCTGATGCTGCCCAACGTTCCCGAGTTCGTCGTCCTGTACTACGGCGTGCTGCGCGCCGGAGCCGTCGTCGTACCGATGAACCCGCTGCTGAAGACCCGGGAGACCGAGTACCACCTGCGCGACTCGGGCGCCGAGATGCTCTTCGAGTGGCATCAGGCGCCGGGCGAGGGCGCGCAGGGCGCGGCCGCCGCCGGAGTGCGGCACGTGGCGGTCGAGCCCGCCGCCTTCGCGGGCCTGCTGGCCGGTCACGAGCCGCTGCCGGAGGTGAGCGAGCCGGACGGCGAGGACGTGGCCGTGCTGCTGTACACCTCCGGCACCACCGGCCGCCCCAAGGGCGCCACGCTCACCCACGCCGGGCTGCGGCACAACACCGAGGTCAACACGGTGCATGTGCAGCGGGTGACGGCGAAGGACGTGGTCGTGGGCTGTCTTCCGCTGTTCCACATCTTCGGCCAGATCTGCACGATGAGCGTGACCGTCCGCGCCGGTGCCTCGCTCACCCTGATCCCCCGCTTCGACCCACAGACGGTGCTGGACGCCATCGCCCGCGACCGGGCGACGATCTTCGAGGGCGTACCGACCATGTACGCGGCGCTGCTCCAGCACCCGTCGGAGGCAGACGTGTCCACGCTGCGGATGTGCGTCTCCGGCGGGGCCTCGCTGCCGGTGGAGATCCTGCACGGCTTCGAACGTCGCTTCGGCTGCGTGGTGCTGGAGGGCTTCGGCATGTCCGAGACCAGCCCGGTGGTCACGTTCAACCACCCCGACCGGCCGCGCAAGGCCGGGTCCATCGGCACCCCGATCATGGATGTGGAGGTGCGACTCCTCGACGACAAGGGCCAGGACGTGGCTCCCGGCGAGATCGGCGAACTGGCCGTGCGCGGGCCGAACGTGATGAAGGGGTACTGGAATCGCCCGGAGGAGACGGCGGCCACCATCCCGGACGGCTGGCTGCGCAGCGGCGATCTCGCGCGGCAGGACGAGGACGGCTACCTGTACATCGTCGACCGCAAGAAGGACATGATCATCCGCGGCGGCTACAACGTCTACCCGCGCGAGATCGAGGAGGTGCTCCACGAGCACCCGGCCGTCGCGCTGGCCGCGGTGGTGGGCGTGGCCGACGCGCATCTGGGCGAGGAGATAGCCGCCGCGGTGGTGCTGCGCTCGACGGCGCAGGCCACGCCCGACGAACTCCGGCAGTTCGTCAAGGAGCGCGTGGCGGCGTACAAGTACCCGCGCGAGGTGTGGCTCGTGGACACCCTGCCGACCGGCCCCAGCGGCAAGATCCTCAAAAGGGAGATCAGCGCGCCATCGGGGTGAGGTCGATATCGTTGCGTCAGTCGGGTGACGGGTAGCAAACGCGTCATGGTGTGGGGGAGCCATCTCAGATGAACGGCTCCAGTACGCCCACCGGCCTCCGTGCCCAAACCCGTACGACTGCCGCCTTAGACCCTGGCCGCCCTAACTGATCGTTTCAGAATGAAGTTCGTTGTGGGGCTTGGCAGTCGGGTGTCGTGTCGGCAGGATCTGTCGGGTGTCTGCTGATCTTGTGCCTGACGACCTGTGGGAACGAGTGGCTCCGCTGTTACCTCCTCGTCCGCCCAGGCGACATCGGTATCCCGGGCGGTTGCCGGCGGATGACCGGGCTGCGTTGCGGGGCATCGTCTACGTTCTGTGCAAGAGCGTGACCTGGCGGGACGTTCCGGCGGAACAGGTCGGATGCAGTGGGGTGACAGCCTGGCGGCGTCTGCGGGACTGGACCGAAGCAGGCATCTGGCCGCAGCTGCATGAGGTACTGCTGGCGGAGCTGCGGGCCGCGGGTCTGCTGGACATGGACGACGCCGCGATCGACGGCTCGCACGTCCGAGCGCTCAAAGGGGGGCTCACACCGGACCTTCGCCGGTCGACCGGGCTCGGCCCGGCAGCAAGCACCACTTGATCGTCGACCGGCATGGCACTCAGCTTGGTCGTTTCGCTGACCAGCGGAAACCGGCACGATGTCACTCAGCTGATGCCCCTGCTGGACGTGATACCCCGCATTCGGGGCGTTCGCGGCCGGCCACGTCACCGACCAGGCCGGCTGTTCGCCGACCGCGGCTACGACTACGACAAGTACCGTCGGCTTCTCCGGGCTCGCGGCATCACACCGAAGTTCGCCCGGAAAGGCACCACGCACGGCTCCGGACTGGGAAGACCCGCTGGGTCGGGGAGCGGACCTTCGCCTGGCTTCACCAGTTCAAGCGACTTGGGATCCGCTACGAGATACGCGCCGACCTCCACCTCGGACTGCTTCAACTCGCCTGTAGCTTCATCTGCTTGAGACGACTCCGAACCTCATTCTGAAACGATCAGTTAAGGCCATGCGGAGACCCGGCGGCCCGGGGGGTGGCAGCTGCCCTGGGCCGGGGTCGTCCTACAGGCCAGGAGTCCGGCCTGCATGACGGCTCGTACGTCAGCTCCGGCTGGCGTGGCCAGGTACAGCACGGCGGAGAAGCGAAGGAGGAGCCGAGGCTGAGGGCATGGGTGCGCGCGTGGGTGGTCCGTTAGGAGGTGGCGGTGAGGGGCGGTTGAGGCGAGGGGGAGTTGGGCAGCGGAGCCCGAGATGAGGGCTTCCAGTGCTGCTCGAAGTTCTTGCCCTTGCTTGTCGATCATCCGGGCGGGGCGGTGGCGAAGAGTTCCTCTGCCATCGGCCAGCTCTTGGCGCGGGGCGGACCCAGGCCCGGGCGTGCCCGTACACCGGGTCGTGCTCGACGTTGACGCCGTGCCGCTCGGAGATGGGGATCAGGTGCTTGGCGAGCTGGTGTGGGCGGCCGAGGTCGACATAGAGGTGGCGCGCCGGATCGGGTGCGGCGTGCTCAGGGGTGTACAGGCGAATGTGCTCAGTCGTGGGACGGGGAGGGCGACCCTGCGGCCGTGGGGGTGGGTGTCCGCGGGCGTCGACGACTCTATGGCGGTCTGAACCCTGGAGCAGGCGGGCGTAGGCTTCTGGGGATGCGGATAGGCGAGTTGTCCAAGCGCACGGGCGTGAGTCCGCGCTCACTGCGGTACTACGAAGAGCAAGGTTTGCTGACCAGCTCACGCTCCGAGGCGGGGCAGCGTCACTATTCCGATGCCGCGGTCCAGCGCGTGTCACTCATCCGGCAGCTGTTCGACGCGGGTATGTCCAGCAGGGTGATCGCGACTGTGCTGCCGTGTGTGGATGTCCCGGGTGACCTGGGCGTCGCCGAGGAGACGTTCACGGCGATGATGCGCGAGCGCGACCGGATCGACGCCGACATCGCGCACCTGATCGAGATGCGGGATGCACTCGACGTGCTGATCAGGGCCAACAGTCGGCACCGGGCGGAGCTGTCCACGGCCCAGGAACCGGTGGCGCATTCGGCCTGATGCTGTGATCTGCATCTCAGCCGGTTGCCCCTCACATCGATGTCAGAGGTGAGGATGGTGACAACGCCCGGAACCACCGGGTGGTCACCCGGGAGGCGGCGGAAGATGGGGCAGGCGTGGGGTTTCGGCAGGTATGGCGGGCCCGAGGTGCAGGAGTTCTTCGATCGTCCCGACCCCGTCCCCGGTCGCCGCGAGGTGCTGATCCAGGTCGACGTCGCCGGCGTGAATCCCCTCGACCACATGCTGCGCTCGGGTCTGGTCGACGGGCTCGACGGCGGGCGTCCGTTTCCCCGCGTGCTGGGCATGGAGGCAGCCGGAACCGTCCTCGCCCGGGGCGAGGACGTCAACGGGCTCGAGGTGGGTGACGCGGTCTTCGGCTTCGCACTCACCGGTGGCGGCACCTACGCCGAGACGACGGTGCTGTCCGCGCCGAACACCGCGCGCATCCCGGAGGGTTTGTCCGCGACCGTGGCGGCAACGCTGCCAGTAGCCGGGACGACCGCGGTGGACGTGCTCGACCAGCTCAGCCTCCCGGCCGGTGCCACGGTTCTGGTCAACGGAGTCGGGGGCGGGGTCGGCCTCGCCGTCGCCCGGCTGGCTGTCGGGCGCGAGCTGCGTGTGATCGGCACCGGGAGTACCGCCAAACGCGAGCACGCCGAGGCCCTCGGGGTGCGGTTCATCGACTACACCGCCCAGGACGTCGCCGCCGCGGCACGCGAGCTGGTTCCGGACGGCTTCGACGGGATCGTCGACCTGGCCGGAGGCACCTCGCTGCGGATGGTCGCTCCGCTGGCCCAGGATCCCCGCAACGTCATCGCTGTGGGGGATATGCCCGTGTCCGATCTCGGTGGGCGTTTCGTCGAGCGCCGCGTCGACCGCGAGAACCTGGAGCGCTCGGCCCGGCTGGCCCTCGACGGACTCCTCGCACCCCTCATCACCGCGGTCCATTCGCTCTCCGACGCCCCGGCCGCCCTCACCACCGTCGAGAACGGCCACACCTCGGGCAAGGTCGTCATCAAGGTGGCATGAGAAGTGCCCGGCCGACTGACGCTGTCGACCGTCCATTGCGGACTGACGAGAACCCCTGGTCAGCGCATCATCAACTGAGCACGTTCACCTGTACGCGGTTGAGCACGCTCAGGCGTACGCCGACAGCGATCCACACCTCGAGCTTGTCCTCGGCGGCACCGTCCTCGGTGCTCACGTGCGGATCACCACTGTAGACCTCGTCGCCGGTGACTCACGCAGCCTGGACGCTGGCGTCCAGGGCGTTGGCGATCACCTCGGTAGCCAACGCGTCTGGTCGCGAACCCCACATCCTCGAGGATGCCTGCAGTCCGGCACCGGCCCAGGCCCTGGTCCAGGAGTGCGGAATGTAGAGGCGTCGGTCGAGATTGCGCCACAGCTGGATTCCCTGCCCATCGGTTACGCACGGTCCTCGGCAGCCTTTGATTGAAACCTGCGTGTATCCAATTCCGCGGCTGCCGTTCGATCTTCTGGAGGACCTTGACAGGCAGGTTAGGGAGTAATCAACTGGAGGTAGAGGCATCGTGGTGATGGAGGCCCGTTCCGGGCAGAGCCACGGCGTGGGGACCAGAGCGGCTGTTTTCCCGGAGCCGTGCGGGCGATGCAAAATATGCAGGGAGACTGGTGTGCCGATCCCGCAGGCGCCAACGACCCGGCGCGTTCAACTGGTTAAGTCCGGCGACGCCACATTCTATGTGGAAGTCGTGGAGACCGGAGGGCCCAAAGTTGTCGGCATCGGCAAAGCGATGTCGTTGAAGGGGGTTCGCGATACGGTCGAGGCGGTGGCGCGGGAAATGGCCGATGTCTGGGACAATGTCAAGCCCGACTCGGCGAGTGTGGAGTTTGGGCTTGCGATAACCGCCAAAGGCGGCCTGCTGACCGGACTCATCGTCGATGCGGACGGGTCTGCAAATTTGAAGGTCACCCTCAACTGGAAGAAGGCCGACGCGGCCTGAAATAAGATGCTGAGATCAGTCGATACAGTCGCCCTGCGAAGGTTTGTCGTGCGAATTTGCAGCGTCGATGGGACGGGGACACTCGGCACAGGCTTCTTCGTGGCCCCTGGCTGGGTCATGACTTGCGCTCATGTGGTGAGGGGCGTTCAGGAAATTGCGATCATCCCAAGCCCACCGCTCAACAACACCCCGATGCCGGTGAAGGTCAAGACCTCATGGGGTGGGTCGGTAGACGGCCAGGAGGTGCGTTATCCGGACATCGCGCTGCTGAAGCTCCAGGAGCGGTTCGAGCACCCCTGTGTTGTGTTGGACCGCAAAGGAAGGCCAATGCCGGAGGAGATCTGCCACGGATTCGGCTTCCCGGAGCGAGAGAGCGGTCTAGAACCACCCGGCTCGCCCGCCACTTTCCGGTTCGAGGGAGTGGAAGGCGATGCATTCCTCACCTTCAAGGAAGGAAGCGCAGATCCCGGTCTTTCTGGCGCGCCGTTGGTTTCGCCCGGCCGTGATGCCGTCGTCGGCATGATGGTTGCAACTCGAGGGTCCTCTACAAGCCTTGGCGGCTATGTCACACCAGTTACTTCTCTCCTCAGAGAAAAGAAGCTGGGCAGGAAAGTCCTCAAATGCAATGGCGAGGCGATGAGAGCAAATCCCCATAGTTGGGATGGCGTAGTCTGCGTAGACAAACCTAGTCCTAGCCTCGCGGAATGGGAAGCCGACGCCGAGTCGGCCGGAATTTCCATCTGGACCGATGCAGATGTGGAAATCGGCCGCGCCGCCACGGATGATGTGCAGCCGGTGTACCGTTTCATCGACCGGATGCCCGTCGACGTTTATCTTCTCCGAAAGAATGGACTCCCGAATCTTCAGAAGGATTTCTCGGACCTCGGTATGGTACTGGACCGGTGGCTGGTGGCAGCACCCTGGAACGAGTTCGGCGGCAGCATTCGCGTGCTGTGGATCGTAGGAGAGCAGGATCGGGATCAGAGCAAGGGACTGCTTGCATGTCTCGCCCGAGCTGGATGGCACCGCTACCGGATCTACGACTCCCACCACGATTTGAGTCTGGCCGCCAGGGCGATAACCCGCCCTGATATGCCCCGGTTCCCCATCGGCGTGATCGGTCTGGATCTCAGTGATCAACAGGCCGATGACCATCGGGCCCTGGATACCTGGCGCGACGTGCGGAAAGCTGTGGACATAGTCAGGGGACGGGCGGCCGAGCACGACCGGTTCCCCTTGATGGTGATCGCAGGCACCGAGAAACAGGCGCGGCAGGCGCATGAAGCCCTTAACTGGCTGCTGGAGATCACCCCCGTCGACATCAAGGGGCGCCCCGCCAAACGAGTCCACAGCTACCCAGACATCGACCCGCCTGCCCCGTCCCGCCTCATCGGGAGCTACTACAACCGGGGGCTGCCCATGACCACCCGGAATCTCTTCGGCCGCACCAAGGAGCTAGCCGAACTCAGATCTGCCTGGGATTCGCAGCAGACCCGGATCTTCACCATCGTCGCCTCCGGGGGCACCGGGAAGTCCTCGCTGATCAACACTTGGCTTGGCGAGATGCAGGCAGCTAACTTCCTCGACGCCCAGACAGTGCTGGCGTGGTCCTTCTACAGCCAGGGCACTAGGGACAACCTGGTTTCCGCTGACCCGTTCGTCGACTTCGCGACCGACTGGCTGGGCGGCACTTCGAAGAAGTCCCTGAACCCGTGGCAGAAGGGCCTGGAACTTGCCGCCCTCATTAAGCAGAACGTCTTTCTGCTGATACTGGACGGTCTGGAGCCGTTGCAGTACCCACTCACCGCCCCAGACGTCGGCGGTCAGCTGACGGACGACTCCATTCGCGCCCTGCTCGAAGAACTGGCGAAGCCGGACTGGCAGGGCCTCTGCGTCATCACGACCCGTGTACCCATCGTGGATCTCAGACCGTCCGAGGACCCAGACGCCGGCACTGTCATCGAACGAGAGCTGGAGAACCTGGACGAACATGCCGCCTGTCAGCTCCTTCGATCTCTGATCGGCGGAGATCGGGATTTCAGAGACCTTCAGCCGGTCGTTCGAGACGTCGGCTGCCACGCCCTAGCGGTGACCCTTCTGGGCAACTATCTGCGTGACGTCCATCATGGAGACGTCAACGGCCGGGCAGACTTGGCAAAACTGACCGGCGAGGGCAGGGAGGGAGCACACGCCCGTCGAATCATGGCCTCCTATGTCCAATGGCTGCAGCAACACAAGCGGGACACCGAGCTAGCAGTGCTTCGCGTGATCGGTCTCTTCGACCGCCCAGCCTTCCCGGAGGCGATGGGGGCGCTCTTGGCGGAGCCAGCTATCGACGCCGCACTGGCCGGACTCGGCAGCGTGGGGAGCGACGAGTGGAACCGGCGCGTCGGTGCGCTGCGAGGTATGGGTCTGCTGAACCGGGAGATCCCGGACTGGCCGGGTGCCCTCGACGCCCACCCGCTAGTGCGGGAGTACTTTCGCGACCTCCTGCAGCAGGAGCCCGGCACATGGAAGGAGGGCAACCGGAGACTATTCGAGTACTACCGGTCGCGGGCGCCAGGCCTGCCATCCGAATCCCACGGCATGACGCACCTCTACTCCGCGGTCAACCACGGCTGTGCGGCGGGCCTGCATGAAGAGGTATTCGAGCAAGTGCTTCTGAAGCGGGTCTGGCGCGACCGCCGAATGAACTTCTCGACCCGAAGGCTCGGCATGACCGGATCCGACCTGGGCGCCCTGTCCAACTTCTTCAAGCGCCGCTGGACCGAACTCCGAGAACTCCCCCTATCGAACCGCGCACGAGCCCTCGTCATGACAAACGCCGGCGTCCGGTTGCGGCAGCTCGGGCGGCTAAGCGACGCTCGCCAATGCTTCGGATCGGTCGTCCGGGAGATCGGCCCGTCCGCAGCCGAGGAAGAGATGGAGGACGCGTCCTACGCCGCGGCCCAGTACTGTGAGCTTCTCGTGATCGCGGGCAGACTCGCCAACCCCGCAGCTGGTGAGTCGGACTCGGCACTCACCAGCGGCCAATCCGCAGTCGAGTACGCCGACTGCGGGGAAGACCCGTACTTCAGAATGCATGCCCGTTCCTCACTCGCCGAGGTGCACTTCATGCTCGGGCAGAATCCGGAGGCTGAGAGACTCTTTGAGGAGGCCAGAAAGATTGATCGCGAGGATCGGCCGCGTCCGCCGTTCCTGTACTCGCAGAGCCTCTTCCGCTACGGGTACTTCCTGATCGAGACCGGCCACGCAGATCAGGTCCTGGCTCAGGCGGAGCGCGACCAGGAGTGGGGCACCAATGGCCAGGACAGCTCCCTCCTCTCCAAGGCCATCCGATTGCTCGTACTAGGTGCGGCCCGGCTGAGCCTGATGGAGCGAGGAGTCCGGAGCACCGACTTCGTCCACGGGGCACATGAAATCTTGGACGACGCCGTAGCGATGTTCCGGACCGCAGGCTACGCCGACTACAGCGTGCGCGGTCTCTTGGAACGAGCGCGCTTCCACCGACTCCGCCATCAGATTGAGGACTACGACTACATTCGAGCGCAAGAGGATCTAGACAGGGCGTCTTCGGAAGCGGAACGGGGACAGATGGACCTGCTGCGCGCCGACATCCTGCTCGAGCGGGCCGCCTCCTACCGTGAGTTTATGAGAGTGATGACCGGTCCCGAGCGAGAGTCCTACAAGGACCGACTCTCGGAATTGCTCGGAGAAGTTGGGGAACTGATTCGCACTATGCGGTACGCAAGACGAGATAGGTGGTTGAAGGAACTGGCGGGCTGAAGCCGAAGCCTTGGAGGGATCGTGCAGGAGCACACCAACGCCGGAGACCGTTGGATCCCGGAGGAGGACTACCACTTCATCTGCGCGCGTGTGCCAATTCTGTGCGTCGACCTGCTCCCCGTGATCGCAGGCACAAGCAGGTTCGGACTCATCAAGCGGAACACGTACAACGGAGGCCGGGGCCTGAACCTCGTTGGTGGCGGGGTGTTGCTCGATGAGTCCCTAGTCGAGGCGGTGGATCGACATGTTAGCGCAACGCTGGGTTCTGCCGTGAGCGTCGACATGGCGAGTCTGGCTTTGGTCGGCGTGTACCAGTACTACCGTCAACCCCGACCAGGTGAACTGCACGATCCACGGAAGAACGCCGTGTCGATCACCTACGCAGGGATCATAAATGGGGAGCCCCGCGCAGCAGGAGAGGCACTCTCGTTCCACACCTTTGAGCTCGGCTCGCCACCGGCGCCCAGTACCTTCGGATTTGGACAAGGCAAGGTGGCCTACGAGGCCCTCACCCACTGGCGGCAACTGCACGGGGGTGTAACTTTCGGTTAGTCGTGGCCGCGCGCCCAGTAGGGCGGCCCGAGAAGGCCGCAAGGCCGCCTCGCCGGGCCCACACCGTGCGAGTCATCCTCCGGGCTCAGGCGTGGGCAGAGACGGCTCGGAGCGCTTCAGACCGGCAAGAAGGCAGGCCAGCATCCCTCTGTGGCCTCGGTCTACCGCGCGCTCGCCGAAGCGGAGGCGCCCCGCGGGCCGCTGTCGGCAGAGATGGACGTCGACGGCGCTCTCGTCTTCGCCTGCCTGCTGGATCTGACCTGGCACAAGGAATCCGCCCACTTCACGACGCCGGGCTTTCGGCGTGGGTGGTCTTCCACACCGCGCGCTGCTGGGTGCACGCCACGCCCGGCTAGGGCGGGTGCTGATGGTGATGCTCGGTCTGGACTCCATCTGCCAAGCCAGCTTCCTCTTCCGAGGGCCGAACCGGCTCACCCCGTAGCCAGCCGCACGGACAATCTGGGCTTGAGCAGTTTCCAGTACCTCTTCCCAACAGGACCGGTCCGCCCCGCCCCCTGCCTTCGGGCAGTGGGGCTCGGGCGCACCGGTCAGGGCGCCCATCTCGCACAGCCGCTCCCAGCTCAGGCCGTACGCGGGATGGGCGGCCTGAGCAGAGTTCAGAAACGGCAGGACGGCGGTGGAGGCCCTAGTCGGGTTTCTGGAGGGCTGGCGGTTACCGCCCGCACCTAGGTAAACGGGCACCTTTCATCGCACCACTGCTACGGTCGCGTCCATGACGCTTTCGGTCTCCACGGGTCAGGCTGTCGACCCACGCGTACAGCCGGTTGACGAGGTTCTTGACCGCGTCCAGCGGTCTCTCCAAGTGGGGCTCCTCCCGGACACGATGGTGCGCAAGCGCCGATCCGTGGGGGCCAGAACAGACCGCGACACCTGGGTACGGATCGAGCGGCGCCTGCTCGACAAGATCTCCGACCAGGGGTGGAACGGGACTGAAGGTGCCGCCTGTCTGAAGGGCATTGCCCAGCCCGAATGGCATGGATGTGTCGTCTGGCGGGCCACGGACGGGCGGGTGATGTGGCGGGCCGATGAAACCGAGCTCCTCCCAGGGGCTCCCATCGGAAACGCCATCCTGAGTGAAGCCCCAGAGCTGCCAGATGACAGGTGGGGGACACTGAACGCGTCGTTGGATGCGCTGGCGGCCCAGAGCACGAACCGGGTCGCCACACCGGACACCGACACCATCACCCAGGCCCTTGTCACCGAGTCCATCTGCGGTGTTCTCTCCGGCGATCTCGATACGACCATCGAGCAGTGGGTGCCGGCCCACGCAGACCTCAACTGGGCCAACATGACCGCCCCCGGCGTTCAGTCTCTTCGACTGGGAGGACTGGGGCCATGCGCCGCTGGGGCTGGACTCGGCCTCGCTGTGGGCGAGTTCCTTTGCCGTCCCGGCTCTGGCCGATCGCGTATGGCACGAGCGCCGGTCAGACTTCGAGAGCCGGGACGGCAAGCTGATGACGCTATTCGCCTGCTCGAAGATCCTCGGGCCGTACGCGCACCCGGAAGACCCTCGGTTGGAACCCGCCCGGCGCATGGCCGAAGAGGTCACCAAGGAGCTTCAGACCTGGTCGCGTGACCGGACTCGCAGGAGACTCCGGTACTCCTGGGCCGTTCGTTCGTCGACCTCGCCGACCAGGGCGCCGACGAGTTCGCCCAGATGGGCGGGCTCATCAGTGCCCACAGCCACACTGCCGACCCTCGGCAGGTGATAGGCAGCTATGAACGCCGCCTGCACCCACGAGCGTTGACGGGAGGTCTATGGCCGCCCCACGGCCGTGGGAGACGTGGGTTGCGGTGGGGCGGCAGTCCATTGGCAGCTCGATGAGCGGCAGTCCGACGCCAGGGACGGGGCAGGTCAGCGGTGGTTCTTCAGACCGTCGATGTCGTCGCGCGTATTAGTCTCCAGAACGCGCTGGTCAGGTTCGTACAGACACGCACGATAGGCGTAGAGGGCCGCGTGCATACCGCTCGACCGGACGGGCCTGATCCACATCACCTCGACGTCGTCACGTCCGCACCACAGCCAGCACTCGCCGCGTGCCTGCCATTCGTGGCGATCCCATAGCGCGTAGTCAATGGGCTTCCTGATGACGGGGTCGATGTCTCGGCGGGTGGGCCGGAAGACCACGGCGGGATCAGGAAGCCGGTTCGCTCGTCTCGAGTGTCGTCTCATCACACGACCGCCAAAGTGAGCGACTCAGGCTCGGCGACCACGCCGTGCTTCGGCCGTAGCGCGAAAAGCCTGCGCAGAACGGCTGCTCGGATGGCGGGGGCCGCCTTGTGAAGCCTGATCTCCGCCCATACGCCCTTCCCCTGGCCGACCGGCTCCCAGCCGCACCGCGAAGCGAGAAGCTCGACCAGCGCCAGGTCGCGCCGCCCTCATCACCGACTCGAGCACAACTCCCCTGTAGAAGCACGGGGGTTGGCATCGAGAACGTCGATCACCAGGCGGCCGGGCCGGTGGTACAGCGTGACGGTAACGGGCCCCTCCCCATGGACCACGGCGCTGCTGATGGAGGCCACAAGACGGATCGAGTCAGCCGAGTCGTCGGTCAACGGCGCACCCCACGCACACACCTTCACGACGACCTTGCGCCGGGCGAAGGAAACTTCCCTTTCCTCATCCGCGAGGACGAACCGATGGGCAAGCGTGGGCATGACGGACGCCTCCGAGGAGTTGGAGAGCGACTCCGTTCCCGACGGGAAAACAGGGGCGGAGCCGCCGATCGGAGAACCGTTCCAGGAGCTGACACCCTGCGCGGGCTCCGTGGACGGCTGATATTCAGTCAACAGCCCCTGTCAGCACGGCGGAGCGTTTCTAGGGGGTTCCTCCTGGGGACGCCCCCCTCCCCGTACGCGGCGACGCGAAGTAGCCTCCCCACTACGCCGTGAGGGGATGACCGGAGTGATGACATGCCTGGTGAGCCGTTGGCGGTCCACCCGCTGAGCCTCCTCCGCCAGACGCGTGGGTGGGGGAAGGCCGAGTTCGCCCCGTCTCATGCAGGCGCACGGGCGGTTACTCGGAATCCCGCTCGCGACCAACCGGACTACGTGTGGAAGTGGGAGCAGGGCCAGGAGCCGGACGCGGACGCCCAGCGCGTCCTCGCCGACCTACTGAGCGTCCCGTACGAGCAGGCGCGGAGGGAAGGTTGGCCCGGTGGCTCACTGCCCCGTGGACTGAGGCCGGTGCCGTTGAGGCGTTGTCCGAACTCGTGGGGAGTGGTGACGGGCCTCTTGGCGAGCTGGGTGGACGCACCGTCCGCCTTCGCCTCGGCCCTGGGCGGGGATCAGGTCACGGACACGATGGTCTCGACGATCGAGCAGCGCATCAGCATGCTCCGCACCCTCGACGACCAACTCGGCGGCGCCACGCTCCTGGAGCAGGCGCGCGGCGATCTCGCCCTGAGTACCTGCAGGTACACGGAGAGCATCCGACTCCGCCTCTACGCCCTGGCGGCCCGGGTGTCGCACCTGACCTGCTGGATGGCCTACGACGCTGGGCTGCCGTCCGCCGGCCAGCGCTACTACGTCGGCGCTCTGCGCAGCGCCCGTACCGCTGGCGACGACGCGTTCGGCGCCTTCATCCTCGCGGAGATGGGCGTTCACGTCTCCGAGGCCGGACGGACCACCGAGCGCGTCGAACTCACCTAAACGGCCATCGACAACGTGCCTCGAACGCTTTCGTCGTACTCCCAGTCCTTCCTCTACCTGTACAAGGCCGAGCCGCTGTCCCGCGACGGCGACCACCGCAACGCCGGGACAGCGCTCAACCGTGTCGTGTCGCACTGGGAGCGCCACACGACGGAGGAAAACCCGGACTGGCTCAACTGGTTCGGCGAGGCCCAGCTGAAGTCGACCGAGGGCAAGGTCCTGCTGCGGTCCGGGCAGGTGGAGCGCGCTGCGGGTTCGCTGGAGACCTCGGTGAAGAGCGCGGCTCCTCGGGACAAAGCCGTACGCTCCAGTCGCCTGGCTGAGGCCCGGCGCCGGCTCCATGGGGTCCAGACGGTGAAGACGGAGAACAACGGGCCCCAGTGCATGCCCCGCTGGGGGGCTTCCGCCGGGGCACGGAGGCTGGCCGACGGCAGGGAGGGCTGTTCAGCAGGCGGCGTTGCCTGCCCAGGGGCAGCGTCAGGAGACCGTGCGGGTCGGCATGTCGGACCCTGCCTTACCCATGGCCAAAAATGATCAAATTGCGGTGCTATGTATGCGCTTCCTGTGCTTGCATGACTGCAACGTGGCTGGGGGAGACGTGAGTTGTATGTGTGCCCCCTGCTGCTGACGACCAACTCCGGGGGTACAACTTGACATTGCACAGCAGAAAGCTGACCGCCGTGGCCGCGACTCTGACCATCGCTGCCGCCGGCACGATCGCTGCTTCCGCTCCTTCGAGCGGGGCCAGCGGAAGCAACGAGATCACCGTTACTGCCAGCCGTGTGACGTCTGACTTCAGCGCCAACAACTTCAAGAGCGCGGCGGCAGCGCCGCAGGCGGGCGAGCCTGCCGGGTACTGCAAGCAGCCCAACCCCATGACCACTGCGGTCAACCGCACTATGGACTGCTACAGCGCGCCCTTGCAAGTCGACGTCAAGAAGAACGGCCGGACTGTCGGAACAGCCAAGTTCACTGTGTGGCACGAGATCCACCTGAACCTCAAGGGTGTCAAGTGGTCCGAGAAGATCACTGTCAGCAAGGCGACCATCACCGGCAACGCCAACGGCATCATCACCACCTTTCACCCCTCCTGTGGCTCCGGCTGCCAGGTTCGCGCGGGCGGCAGCCTCGCCTCGCCGTTCACCCTGAACGGCTCCGCCCACACCGGATCGGCCAGCTACACCTTCACCGTCAGCAGGGGCCACCCGCGCTCGAGCCACACCCGCTACGAGTTCGACTTCAAGAAGCCGGGCTACACCAGTGGTGAAGCCGCCTACGTCGGCTCCACCTACCGCTGCGACGACGAGGACCGCCAGTACGGCGCCGGCTGTGTGTATCCGACCCGCATCTCCGTCGAGAAGGACTGGACCAAGCTGTCCGACATGGCGAACATGCCCGGGATCGGTGACAACATCCGAAAGGTCCAGCGCGCCGGACTCCACATCGGCCGCCCCGGCTCCACCGTCCCCCTCACCCGGGCCACCAAGGCCAAAGCCGACGAGAACCGCAAGGAAGTCTGCGGCCCCAGCGTCAGGCCCAAGCCGGGCGACATATGGTGGACCGTCGACCCCAACGACGACGGCACCAAGCCCTCCTGCGACGAGTACCCGTTTGCAGAGACCACGCAGGGCGGCAACACTTACAACCCGCCCAACCGATCCATCAAGTGGGTGCCGCTGAAGGAGAATCGTCAGCAGGGCGGCATACTGCGAACCTTCTTCGGCCGTTACCACCTCCTGCCCGGCGACAAGTTCTACGTGCAGGCCGGCCAATAGCACGGCACAACCCGGCACTGGCAGGCCCCTCACGCCCTGCGGCGCGAGGGGCCTGCCCCCATGACAGAGGAAAGCAACGCCCATGGCAGAGACCCGGCCGGTGCACGAATACACCGGGATGGCCACACTGAGCCACGCCTTCTACGTCGTGGACATGGGAGAACCCGAGGGCATCGCACTGCCCTCCATGACTTCCGACATCCGCATCACCGCCACGGAAAGCAACAGCTGCCTCACCATCACCGCCGGATCAAGCGAGTGGGAGCCGGTCAAAATCAGCTTCCTCGTCTACGACCAGGAGCCCGAACCACCGGCCGGCGAGTGGAGGCACACCGAGACCTTCACCTGCACCGCGACCGACACCCGGGCCAGTTTCACAACAGGAACAGACCCAGACGACATGTTCCAGGACCCACCGCCAGAGGGACTATTCCACAGGCCCGGCATCGAACCGCCCTACCACTGGACGGGACGCCTACTCATCGCAGCGCGCGCGCCAGAGGAGCATGTCCTCCAGTTCTGGCCGAGTAATCTGTAGTGGCTTCGGCGCGCTCCGCCGTGCGCTCGCAGCAGGCCGGACGGCCCCGTGCCGTCCGGCCTATGTAACGATCGGCTCCAAGGAGATGGAAGGACGCCTCGCCCCCGGCCGCGCCGGTACGTTCACCGAGGAGTACTCGATCGCCAAGAGCGACGCTTTCTCAATCGTTTTCAGCATGAGCCGACTGCGCAGTCAAATGACCGCGCGGCTGCCCACGGGAGATTGGCACCGTGTCTGTACGACTGCGAGGCGCCGTAGGACCTCCGCTCAGAGGGGGTCGCGTTCCTGGCTGTCTGGACCACGGCGCATCAGATCCGGGCGGCAGTCAGCAAGGTCGAAGGCCCGGATAAGCCCCTCCACCAAGGCACGATCGATGCGGTAGAGCCGCGCTTGCTCATCCCGCTGCAGCACATGATCCGCGCCGGCCGGGCCAACGCGGCGCTGCACCGCCTTGACGCTCGTAAGGGACCCACCGATCTTGGTCCGTGGTATCGGGTCCGTAGGGTGATTGGCGAAGTACTGCTGGACCTGGCCATACGACGCCGTGCCGCCCATCTCCACGATGTGACGCACCACTGCCCGGGCTCCGGGCATCAGGGACCCGATCAGCTGGAACAGAAGGCGGTCCGTCCAGCCGTCCCCAAGGTCGTCCTCGCCCAGGTCCTCCGGGCCAGGGCGTGGCTCGGTCGCTGGCGCGTCCTTCCAGCAGGCCGGAACGTCGGGACGGAGTCTGTAGGCAGCCTGCACCGCGGCGATCGCCTGCTCATAGCTGTCGGTCTCGGTATCGATGGTCAGCCGCACGCCCCGCCCCTTCGTGATCGCCGTGGTCATCCTGCCCTACAAGTAGCCGCCTCGACGATCGGACCGCATCAGGCCACGTGGTTGCGGGCCGCCCTTTCGCGGTTTCTGCTCTTCCTGCAACACCGGCGTAGGGACTGTCAAACGAGGCGTGTACTGGATAGTTGGGGTTACTGGCGAGCCGCCGACAGGCGGCCGTCGAAGGTGATGTCGTAGGCGTTCAGCGCGGTCTTCCAGCGCATGGTCCAGCGGGCCTGGCCTTTGCCGGTGGGGTCGAGGGACATGATCGCCATATAGACGCGCTTCAACGCGGCTCGCTCGTTGGGGAAGTGCCCGCGGGCTTTCACCGCCCGACGGATCCGCGCGTTCACCGACTCGATCGCATTCGTCGTGCAGACGATGCGGCGGATCTCGGCGTCGAACGGCAGGAACGGAGTGAACTCCTCCCACGTGTTCTCCCAGAGTTTCCATGGCCGGATACTTCCGGCCCCAGGCATCGGCGAACTCGGCGAACCGGTCCAGTGCGGCCTCCTCGGTCGGGGCGGGGTAGACGGGCTTGAGGAGCTTGGCGGTCTTGTCCCGGTCCTGGCGGGCGGCATAGCGGAAGGAGTTCCGCAGCAGATGCACCACGCAGGTCTGCACGATCGTCTTCGGCCAGACGGTCTCCACCGCCTCGGGCAGGCCCTTGAGCCCGTCGCAGACCAGCATGAGCAGGTCGTTCACGCCGCGGTTCTTGATCTCGTGCTTGGCGCACTCGCCGCCGTCGCCGGCCCACAGCCCCAGGATCTCCCGTCGGCCCTCGGTGGTGACGGCCAGAGCCACATAGATGGGTCGATTGGCCACCGCGCCGTCACGGATCTTCACGTGGATGGCGTCGATGAAGACGACCGGATAGACGGCGTCGAGGGGTCGGCTCTGCCATTCGGCCATGCCCTCGAGGGCCTTGTCGGTGATGGTGGATATGGTCTGGCGGGAGACGTCGGCGCCGTAGACCTCGGCCAGGTGAGCGTGGACCTCGCCGGTGGTCAGGCCCTTCGCGGCCAGCGAGATGACCATCTCGTCGACGCCGGTGAGGCGCTTCTGCCGCTTCTTGACGATCTTCGGTTTCGAAGGAGCCGTCGCGGTCGCGAGGCACGGTTATCTCCACCGGACCGACGTCGGTCAGGACGGTCTTGGAGCGTTTGCCGTTGCGGGAGTTGCCGCCGTTCTTCCCGGCCGCATCATGCTTGTCATATCCGAGGTGGTCGGTGATCTCGCCTTCCAGGGCGGACTCCAGCAGCCGCTTGGTCAGTTGCTGCAACAGCCCGCCCTCGCCGGTCAGCTGCAGGCCCTCGGCCTGGGCGCGGCCAACCAGCTCGTCGATCAACTGGTCGTCCACGGCCTTCGCCGACGCAGCCTTCGTAGGCTCGACCGTCTCGGACTCGGACACGTTCTCACTGGTCATCGATGCATCTTTACACCGAACGTCTTACAGTCCCAGTGATGAGGACCCCGGGTGAGGTCCACGTTCAGCGAGGGCCGCAACCGCTGGTCGTGTCGGCTCTCAGTGAGCGCGCTGAGCCAGGCCTCGCCCGCTGGCGGGACGAAGAAGTAGCCGCCTCCTGTGGTGAGGGTGTACTTGGCCATGGCCTCGCCCTGGAGCCGGCGCTGTACCGCTTCGAATCCCTTCTCTAAAACGCCTTGAAAACAGGAAAAGATCAGCCCTTGGTCGTCAGGGCCGCGCTCGTAGTTGTAGCTGCGCCGCACCATCGGGGGAGGTGCGCATCACTGATCCGGCGGGGCCGGCCAGGCGGAGCCAGCCGCCCGCCGCGGTGACGGCCTGGTGGACGGCGATGAGGATGTTGATGCCGCTGGAGTCCATGAAGGCGACCTGCCGCATGTCGATCAGGATGTGGGGCCGGTCGGTGTCGGAGACGTCCAGGGCCGCTCACAGTGACCGCATCACGAACGCATCCGGATCCCAAACTGGAAGCTGTTCAGGCGGCGTCGGGGGCGCCCTGGCGGGCGCTGAGCGCGTCGGCGATGCTCGGGTAATGGGGCAGGAGGCTGTCCACTCCGGTGAGGGTGAGCATGCGCATCAGCCGGTCGGGGACGGCGGCCAGGGCCAGGGAGCCGCCCGCTCCCTGGGCGCCGTGCCAGATGCCGATCAGTGCGCTGAGGCCGGCGGAGTCACAGAAGCCAACACCCGACAGGTCCAGGATCAAGTGGCGGTGGCCCTGGTCGATCAGCTCCAGCGCGCGGGTACGCAAGCCGGGTGCGGTATGCAGGTCGATCTCGCCGGTGACGGTGGCGACCGCTGCGGGACCGGGGGTGGCGGTCAGGGTCAGCTCGATGTCGTCGGTCATGGCGGTCAGTGCTCCTCGCCGGCGGGCGCGGCGGTGGTGTGGGCGGTGGATCTGGCCCCCGTCGCGGCGGCGGCCTGGTCGGGAGCGGGAACCGACAGAGCCAGCAGGGCGACGTCGTCACTCGCGCCCTCGGGCAGGGCGTCCAGTAGACCGACGGTGTCCTGGATCAACTGCGCCGCCCCACACGAGGCGGGGCGAGCGGTGAGGAAGGCCGTCAGGCCCTCGTCTCCGAGCATGGCGTCGGTGCTGGTGTGTGCCTCGGTCAGGCCGTCGGTGTACAGGAGCAGGGCCTGACCGGGGGCGAGGTGGAGGGTGGTGGAGGCGAAGCGGGCGTCGGGGAAGGCCCCGATGAGCATGCCGCCCTTGGGGCGGACCGCTTCCGCCCGCGTGTGCGTGGCTGGCCCGGCTGCGGGCGGGGCGGGGCTGAGGTGGTAGGCCGGGGGGTGCCCACCTGTGGCCAGCTCCACGGTGAAGCCCCCGGCCGCATCAGGGGTGAAGGTGGCGAAGAAAGCTGTGCAGAACCGGCTGCCCGCCCACACATCGGCCAGCAAGGCGCTGTTCAGGGCCTCAAGTACCGCGACGGGATCGTCGGTGTGTTGGGCGGAGGCCCGCAGCGTGTAGCGGGCCAGGGAGGTGATAGTGGCCGCCTCGGCGCCCTTGCCGCACACGTCCCCCAGGAACAGTCCCCACTTCCCGGAGGGCAGAGGGAAGACGTCGTAGAAGTCGCCGCCCACATCGTGCACGGACGCGGTGTGGTAATGACAGGCCAGCTCCAGGCCGGGCACCGTCGGCAGCGCCGGCGGCAACAGAGTGCGCTGCAAGGTGGAGGCGAAGGAGGCGATCGCCGCCTTGTCCCTCTCCGCCTGCTCCCGGGCCGCCCGCTCAGCCTCGGCGACCCGCTGCTCCTGGCGCACCGTGCGCAGCGCGGACAGACGCAGCTCCATCTCGTCCATCACGATCGCCGCCAGATCGGTCAGGGTGGCAGTCTGTTCGGCGGTGATGGAGCGGGGCTTGGTGTCCAGGACGTTGACGGTACCCAGCTTGTGCCCGTCCGTCGTGGTGATCGGCGCGGCGGCGTAGAACCGAACCCCCAGCGGACCGGTGACCAGCGGGTTGCCGCAGGCGACGTCGTCGAGCAGGGTGTCGGGAATGACCAGTGCATCGTCGCGCAGGACCGCGGAGCCGCACAGGCCCGGGTTGCGGCCGATCTCACTGACCCCGTTCAGGCCGTGCGCGGCCTTGAACCAGATCCGGTCCTCGTCCACGATCGTCACTGTCGCCACGGGGACGTCGAACAGGCGGGCTGCCAGCGCAGCCACCCGGTCGAACGCGCCGTCGGGCGGGGTGTCGAGGATGTCGTAGCGGCGCACCGCCTCCATCCGGCCGGCCTCGACGACCTCGTCGGGCACCAGATGCAGGCGCTTGCCAGGAACGCCGTCCTCGGATGCCGAAGCCTGCTCGGGCATCGGCTTTCCACCTTCCCTGACCTCCCGCAGCCACCGGGCGCGACGCGGACCAGCGGAAGCCTAAGTGCAACGAGTGTGCGAAAGCCATCCGGGTGGCACCTCACAGGAACACCACCGATGTCGACGGGCAGTGCTGCCGGAGTTGTCGGCTGGTGAAGATCACATGTCTTGGCGTCACGGGTCGAGGGCAGGCGTCTGAGGAGAACCCTGTCCCCGACGGAGTTGGTGATGACGACCTCCCGCACGCCACAGCTGCCCGAGAGAAGGGGCGAGGCCTCGCCCACCCAGTTGCAGCAGGAGAACGACCAGCTGCGCCACGCGGTCGCCTCTCACGCGACGGTCGACCAGGCCATCGGCGTGCTCATCGCGGTCCACCGGATCGCGCCGGCCGCCGGGTTCGAGGTGCTGCGCGAGGTTTCCCAGCAGACCAACATCAAGCTGCACTCCGTCGCGGAGACGGTGATCGGCTGGGCGTTGGGGGAACCACTGACGGATCCTGTGGGCAGGGAGCTGGATGCGGCCGTGCAGCGGCGTTCGCGCCGAGACCACGACTCGGGCCAGGCCGGATAGGCTCAAGCGGTCAGGGCCTGCTCCGCGCTGGGGTGGCAGGTGATGAGTTCATCGACGCCGGTCATGTGCAGCACGCGCAGAACGGATGGCTGGGCTCCGGCGATGCGCACCCACCCGTCTGCGTCCCTCGCCTGCTGATAGGCGGCGACGAAGACGTTGAGGCCGCTGGAGTCCATGAAGGTCACCCCCGTGAGATCAGCGACGATCCGCGCCGGCACCGGCCCCTCCTCACCCAGCAGGGCCTTGCTGAGCTTGTCCTGGACGTCGTGGTCGATCTCGCCCCGCAGGGTCACGACACGGACCCCCTCGACGACGTGGTCTTCGACGGTGAGACGATCCGGCCGGTCGGCTTGCTCGGTGTGGGGCACGTTCTCCTCGGCTGCGATCTAGGCTTGCCCCCTTCGGGGGCGGGACACGCGGGGGTGATTGTGCCCCACTGATACGGCCGGACGCATCTGCATGCGCATTCGCATGCGATCGGTGCGGCATGCACGGGGACAGCCGGGGTACCGGAGGGTCTAAGAAGTAGGGACGGGGCAGAGCAGATGGGAGTGGATCCCGACGGTGAGGCTGATACGGCGCCGGACAGCTACGTGATGCGGGCCGGCTACGCCCTGGGCGGCGACGACAGGTGTATCGCCGACGCCCGACACCACGCCATCGCCTTTCTCGGCCAGGCCCACGGCGAGCACCACCTGGTCGTTCCCGACCGTGCCCGAGACCTCACCCAGCTCGTCGTCAGCGAACTGGTCACCAACGCCCGCAAATACGCGCCCGGGCCGGTGCTGATGGAGCTGCGCATCACCCCCAGGATTGTGGAGGTTGTGGTGTGGGACAGCGAGCCCACAGTCCCCGTGGCCCGGCCCGCCGACCCCGGCCGAATCGGCCAGCACGGCCTGGAGATCGTCAAGGCCGCCACCGAGGCGCTGCTCATCGAGCAGGAGCCGGTCGGCAAACGGATCACCGCCCGCATCCCGCTGTCCGACACAGCCCGCAGATGAGAGCCGGCAATTCCACCCGGCAGCACTGAGGTACCAGCGTGAAAGTGGCCCCCGTCTTCGAAGACCTCGTGACACTGCAGCGCACGGCTGACGAGGCGCACGGTCGTGTGCAGCAGCTCTTCGACGACTACGGCCGAAGCCCCGTAGACGAGTGGGCCGAGAGTCAGCGCACGGCCTGGCACACCGCTTGGAAGGCCTGGGTCGACGATGTCCGCGAAGTCCAAGAGGCGATCAGCGCATACGCCTTTGAGCAGGGCAGAGAGATCCGCCAAGTCGATGCGGATGTGAAGAAGGCAGCCCGCCACCCAGAACCCGCCGCCTGACCCCGATTACCGCTGGCGGCTGGCCACAGAGGAACGTAACCGACCATTTGCACGCCATGGGAGCACCCGGCGCCCAATCGAGCTGCGGGCAGCTGCGCCCGGCAGCCGCGAGACTGCCGCCAAGCCATGGAGCGGCCCCGATGTGCGAGCAGGCTCCGATTGACCAGGCGGCAGGGCCACCGCGCCCTTCACACAACATCCCTCACAGGCAGTCGTGGTCGCGCAGCGTCTGTGCGACGGTGGGGAAGACAACCAGATGACCAGCACCCTGGGTGCTGGTCTTTCGGGAAGTCGGGCGCTGCCCCCGACCCGGACACCCGGCCCCCGCCACTGTCGTGCACCCCATCCAGGGGCGCGTCGTCGTTGGCTCACGAACCCCCGGAAATGGGGACTGCCCCATGAACATCACCACCACGGTCGACGGCGCCACCGCACGCATCGCCCCGTGCGGGGAGATCGACTTCGACACCCTGCCCCCGCTACGCGCCGCCGCCGACTCGTTGCCGCCCCAGGTGACCGAACTGCAGTGGGACATGACCGACACGCCCTTCGTGGACGTCGCCGGCCTTCATCTCCCCTTCGCACCTACGACGAGCGGCCCGCAACGCCAATCCACCGTGGCGGGGCTACAAGCTTCAGCCGCTCGGGCTGCTCCTCACCGCTGCCAACGCCAGTCCCACGGTCTTCGACTTCTCTCGCCTTCTGCCCGACCTCCCCCCAGCCGGCTTCCGGCCCGCGTCCCTGTGAGCGACTCAGGGCGTGGTCGTCTCATGCGCTGTCCTCTGCCCGTCAGGGGGACAACGTCGGTGTACGCATGGACTCCCTGGGCGTGTTCGATACTGCGGGTCTGGTCGGAGGCACAGTTCAGCCGCTCTCGCTGCTTGCGGAGCCGTTCCTCGCAGGCGTCGATGATGGCGCCCCAGGTGATGATGCGGATGGTAACGCGGCCGTCGTCCCTGACGTAGCCGCCGGGGTGCTGCCATGGGACGACGTCGTCGATGGAGTTGCCCACGAGCCAGAATTCCCACCGGGTCTGGTCGTCACGGTGGTAGCGCTCGTCGGTGGTGACCGCGTAGGCGTAGCTGTTGATCTGGGCGACTTCCGCCTCTGACAGCACCGTGCGGGGCCGCTTCAATTCGACGACCAGGTGCTGCTTTCGAACTCGGATACAGGTGGTGCCCGTTTTCGTCAACGAAGCGACTTTTGTAATATTTATCGTAGAACATGCCGGATCTGCGCTTCGGCCCACTGATCCGGTATGTCGCGCGCCTGCGTCACCCGGCGAACCCCCGCCCGTTGAAATTGACGGGGCCGCGCTGCGCACGTCCGCTTCATGACTTGCCGGTCGGTGCAGTCAGGGCCGAGGAGATGCGGCGGACCAGCGGGTGCTGGCAGTGTGCGGCCAGCGGTTCCAGCCACTCGAGCGGGTCGCTGCTGTGCGCGATGGCGCCGAGAGAAGGCTCCGGGTGCTTGGGCGGCGTCGTGGGTTGTGTCAGAAAGGCCCGCGCGATGGCGCAGCGCAGGACGACGGCCTCGGTGGCCGCGGCCAGCCGCGGACCCGTGAACCCTTGCGCGGAGAGCTGCTCTCGCGCCGTCATTTCGACGGTGGAACTGCGGAACGGGCCGAGGGCGAGTATCGCGTCACTGATTTCGATCTGGTACCGGTACAGCACGAGTTCGGGCTGGGTACGCAGCGGGGCCGGCAGGGGAAGGACGACCTCAGGCACGGCATCGGTAAGCATCTGCCACAGCGGTTGGAGGCGGCGTAGTCTGCGGCGGTCGGCGCATACGCGTCGTCTGTCCGCCAGGGTCGGCCAGACGATCCCGGCGCTGAACATCAGCAGTGTACCGGTCAGCAGAACCTGTGTGGTGGGCACGACGACGGCGTCCTCGAACAGCGGAATGCCGAAGTCACGCAGGATCAGGTAGGCGCACCGGTGCAGGACGTAGACGGCGGCGGTCGCGGCGCCCGTCCCGATCAGGTTGAGGGAGGTCCGCAGGGGGCCTGGCCGGGCATGCTTGTGGTGCCGCAGGCACATCACCCCGATCGCGGTCACTCCCCAGATGACGTAACCGATGTAGGTGGCCCAGTAAGCGGTATGGGCCGCTGAGTGGCCGGTGGTCAGAAGATACTGCTCGCCGCTCGGGCGGGGTGTCAGCAGGAAGGCCGTACCCAGGGCGGCTGCGGCTGCCGGAAGGGGTAACCAGTCGCGTGTTCGGCTGCCGGGAGTCGTGCCGGCTGTGGCGGACGTCTGGCGTACGAAGGCGGTCAGGCACGTGATCGCGGACATTCCGAACAGATGGCTGAAAACATTGGTGATGCTCTGTACGCCGGTGACGGTGTCGATCACGCGGCGCACGGCTGGGACTCCCACGGTGACCGACAGGGTGACCAGGGCGACGACTCCGGCGAGCAACTGAGAGGGCGCGGATTTCGGTTCGGCGTGTCTGCGCACAGCCCGGTAGGCGGTGTGGATGGTGAGGGACCACATCGGGACGAGCAGGACGACCTCGTACGGTCGGATCGCGGTCATCGAGGGTGCACCAGTCCGAGGGCGCGGGCCAGCCGGTCGAGGCTCTCGGACTTTTTGTGGGCCGTCGGAACCGCATGTGAGGCGTGGTCGGTCGACCGCTGGTGGATCAGGGTGGCCATCAGCTCCGCTTGCAATTCCTGCAGTTCGCTGTAGTCGGTGCGGCCGCGGGCGAGCAGTCTGCGGACCATTGTTGGGTCGAGGTCGGGAAAGAGCGATTCCATCCCGGGCAAGGTGCCGCCGTGGCGGTCCGTCGTGTGGTCGAGCAGAAGATGGGAGATCTCGTGCAGGATGATGTGCCGCTGGTGGAAGGTGCTGGTGGAGGTCTCGTAGAAGATGTGGTCGGTGTGGCCGGTGCGGACCCAAAGTCCGCACAGGTTGGCGGCGGCTCCCGCCTGTTTCGGCAGGGGTGACAGATGCAGCCGCCTGCCGTGCTGTTGCTCGATCGCAGCGCACAGCGAGTCGATCGTCATGGTCTGCGACTGCCCGAGGGGGAGGGCGTCCAGGATGGCGTCGGACCGAGTACGGAAGTCGGACCAGGACTCTGCCCGTAACCGGAAACCGTCCCGCACCGTGCCCCTTCCTCCGCCCCCTCGACGGCGTGCCGCGCCGTCATAGCCTGTGGGAGGGAAGTCTAAGCTTCCCGCTCGGCGTGTTGTCCTGCCTGGTCGGCGGACTGTTCGACGAGCCCGCGTACCACGTCGAGACCATGGGCGGAGAGCGTGGCCACCGCCGCCGCGCGTAGCGCGACCGCTTTGACGTCGTTGTTGCGCATGGCGGTAATGAGGGCGAGTTGGGCCATGGTCCGGTCAGCGACGGCGTCGTCGACGAAGTAGCCAACCGGCACGCCGAAGAAGTCGGCGAGTGCGCGCAGCGTCCCGACGGTGGGGTTTGGCGCCTTGCCGTTCATCAGCATCGACAGCCGGCCCACCGATAGGGAAACGCCTCCACGCTCGTCGACCGCCTTGATGCCGTCGACCACTTCCTGAAGGGTGTGGCGTCGGCCCAGCGGCTGCACGTGCTCGAAGAGGTACTCGAGGCGGGCGGCCAGCCGGCGTCCTTCGGTCTCACTCACGCTCGCTCACCTCTCGATGCCTCCTGCTGTTCGGACATTATCCAGCCCCGCCGCGTGTGCGGTGTCGGTGCGCCGCCTGCGCGGACGTTAAGAAAAGCCGGTCGCATCTTTCGCGGCGGACTCCGCTCCCCGATGGATCCGCACACGCCCCATCCTGGTGGAGACATCAGCTCCGCGAAGGCACATAAACATGCACTTGAGCGGAACCAGACCTAGAGGCTGAACCGGAACGCCTGTGCATATCAGGGCACGTGATACATACTCATGAGATGGACTTTCACTTAAGTGAAAATCGTTGCTAGTGTGGCAGAGGTTCAGTCGCCCCAGTTGGAGGGGGCACCTGACGGTCACTCACGGTGGAGCGCCGTCTGTTCTTGTCGAGGCGCATGGTTCGGGACAGGCCCCGACCACTCCCTCATTTCACGGGAGGCACCGAATGGCGGGGACAATCGGCAAGCTGGCGACCTTTGCGGCGGCAGCAACGGCGGTCGTGACGTTCGCGGAGAGTCCGGCGATCGCTGCGGACACGGCGTACAACGCGCGAACTGTGTGGTTGGACGGCACCCCGAAGGCGACCGACGCAGACGCCTCGAGCGCTTCCTGGCGCACGTGGAGTCAGGCCCTCTGCGGGCCGTCACCCGGCCGAGCGACTGTCCCTATTGTCGATACCGGATCAAGATCACGAGAGGTCAACGCAACGTGTATCGCAACACCTCACGGCGTCTTCTGAGGAGATGCCTTGCAGCGGCGGGAGGCGGAGCAGCGCTCCTGGCATCGTTACTCGTCCCGGCGGCCCAGGCGGCCGAAACCGGCGAGACGGCCACGCCGACAGGGACCGTGGCGGCAGCGACGCCCACCGCGTCCCCCATGGCTCAGACAGGGCCACGCAACATCATCAAGCGGCTGCAGGACACCTACATCACCAACGCGGACAACGCCGACCACTCGCAAGGGCATCTCCTGCACGTCGGTACGCCCGACAACGGCACCACGAAGTACCGCAGCTTCATGCACTTCGACGTCTCCAAGCTCCGCGGAGCTCCGATCTCCAAGGCCACCTTGCGTGTCTACAACTCCTTCGTCTCCGAGTGCGACGCGAAGGCCTGGATGGGCGTCTACCCGGTGACACAGCCGTGGAACCAGTCCACGATCACCTGGGCCAACCAGCCAACCGTCGGCGCGGGCAAAGGCACATGGTTCGGCCTCGGCCACCCCAGTTGCCCGGATGTCCCGAAGAAGACCAACCCCGCCGCGTCCAACGGCATCCAGCGCATCGACATCACCGACTGGGTGAAGGCCTGGGCCAACGATGCTTCCTTCCCCAACTACGGCATCAGGTTCTCGGCGCAGGAGGACACCAGCGCCAGCTACAAGGACTTCTGCTCCATGAACCCGGTGTCGGCCGATTACGCGTGCCACGCCGCGTACAACGCCCCGACACTGGAGGTCGAGTTCAACACCGGCTCCACGCCGATCATCTCGGGCAACGTGCACGGCCCGACGTACCCGAACAACTACCCCACGGCGCACTCGGCACTGGAGTTCCTCGACTCCACCGACCCGGACGTCTGGCCCGCCTCGGGCCCGTACCAGCGGTGGATCCCCGACACCTACCACTCGGTCTTCGACACGACCCTGAAGGGTGACTCGTGGGCCGGCGGAACCTCGCACAAGCTGCGCCCCGGCGGCACACACGGCGGACAGGTCCTGGTCACGGGCGACGGCACCAGCGGATTCATCGGGGTGATTCCATACCCGGCCCTCGCCGGATACCACTGGGCCATCAACGTGGGCGATCCAAATGACCTGCACGGGGTCGAGATGCTGCCGGACGGTACGGTCATCGCCGCGTTCGCCGAGCGGACCTTCGGCTCCGAAGGGATCAAGGGCGGACTCGCGGTCTACTCCAAGGCCCAGGGCACCCCGGGCAACTGGAGCGCCACCCCCGTTCAAGCAACCTCCCTCGCCGGCGCGCACGAGGTCCTCTACGACCCGAGCAGCAACTCGGTGTGGGCCGTCGGCGACGAGCTTCTGGTCCGGTACGACTACACCGACGGCCGACTCAAGTGGGGGGAATCCTGGCCCCTTCCCAAGCAGGCCGGCGGCAGCAAGGCGTACGGCCACGAAATCACGCCGGTCTACGGCAACCCCGACCGGTTCTGGATCGGTGCCAACGCCGGCATCGTCCAGTTCTCCAAGAGCGGCGCCGCCGACTGCTACGACGACTCCCAGGGCGCCTGGCCGCTGCCCGAGTACGTCACCGGGGACGCCGAAAAACACTGGTGCACGAACTATGCGAACCGGGCCCAGGTGGCAAAGCGTACGGTCATCAAGAGCGTCGGCAACGACCCCACAACGGACCGCGTGATCTCCACCTGCTCAGCAGGGTGCCCCGAGACACAGGACAGGCCGGGCACCAACTCCTGGGACACCGCGTGGATCCGCTTCATCGGCACCAGCGGCCCATACTCGATCCACTCGGCCAACATCCTGGACCGGCGCTACAAGGCCACCTGGGCCGTACCGGCCTATCAGTGATCACTGGTCAGCAGTGTTGTGCTCCACCCAGCCGTGCCCCGGGACCCGAGCGATCGGGCACCGGGGCACAGCGGCACAGTGACCCGCCCGGATTGATCGGACACCTTCGTCGAGATCTCACGGGCAATCAGCTCCCAAAGCCCGTCTCGGACCGGGTGGTGAGGTGGTGCACGCCCAGGGCCCCTGTGAGCGAACCGGTGCGCTGACGGCCGGTACGGGTGTCAGGACATGCTGCCCCGGCACACTGTTCCCGTGGTTGGGGTGCGGCCCGTGCGGAGGTACTGGTTGACGGCCTCCGTAACGCAGCGGTTCTGTGGGTATGTGCCGTGGCCCTCCTCCTCGGCCGTCAGGAGCACGCCGACACCGTCGCCCAGGGCGTGGGCCATGTGGCGGGCGCCGGGATACGGAGTGGTCGGGTCGCCGGTGCCGCCGACCACCAGGATGGGGGCCGCGCCGCCGGCATTCACCTGGGGCGTGACGCGCTCGCCGTCGAACGGCCAGTCGTAACAGAGGTAGACGCCGGTGGACCAGGCCGCGCCGAAGACGGGTGAGGCGGCCTTGACGCGAGCCTCGTCCCTGTCGAGGCGTTCGAAGCCGGGGCGCAGACTGGAGTCCGCGCAAGTGATCGCGGTCTGGGCGACGCGGCTGCTGTCGGGCGCGGGCGCCGCGCGGTCGGCGGAACCCACGTCTGCCGCGCCCTCGCTCAGCGGACGGCCGTCGTTGTGGTCGATCAGCGCGGTGAGGGCCTTGGCGAGCGGCGACCAGCCGTCTGTGCCGAGGACGAGATGATCGCCTACGCTGTGCGCGAGGTCGTCGGCGTCGAGGTTCCTTCCGCCGCCGGCTGGGGCGGGCTTCTTCTCCAGGCGGTCGGCCAGGCGCGCCATGCGTCGCGCGGCCTCCTCGGGCCCGTCGCCGGTCGGGCAGTGGCGGATACGGGCCGCGCAGTGGGCAGCGAACCGGTCGAACGCCGCTTGAACCGCCTTGACCTGCGACACCTGCTCCTCGCTGAGGTCCTCGGTCGGATCGACAGGCGCTTCGAGGACGAGCCGCCCGACGTGCGACGGGTACAGGTGGGCGTAGACCGCGCCGAGCGCCGTTCCGTACGAGACGCCGAAGTAGTGCAACCGCTCGTCGCCGAGGAGGTAGCGCATCAGGTCCAGATCGCGCGCGGTGTGCGAGGTGCCGATGTACGGCAGGAGCGCCCCGGAGTGCTTGGCGCAGGCGTCCGGCCCGGCGTAGCCGGCGTCGGCCGCGGTCTTTCCGCAGCGCACGGGGATGGTCGCGCCGACGCCGCGCGGGTCGAAGGAGACCAGGTCGTAGCGGTCGAGGAGCGGCTTGTACTGGTTGAGGCGTTCGGGTAATCCGTTCACGCCGGACACGCCTGGGCCGCCGAAGTTGAGGACCAGTGAGCCGATGCGCCGGGTGTTCCGGCCGGTGGCCTTTCGGCGGATCAGGGCGACGTCGATCTTCTTGCCGTCTGGCTTCCGGTAGTCGAGGGGGGTCTTCATGGTGGCGCAGTCGTAGCCCGTGCGCGCGGTGGGCGGCGAGGTGCAGCGGGACCAGCGGAGGCGCTGGCCGGTGGTGAGCGCGGCGGGCAGACCGGCGGGCGGGTTGTTCGCGGTGAACTCCGTACGTGGTTCCGCATCTTGGCCGGGAGCGTCATGCTTGAGCCAGGCGCCGACAACCCCGATCGCGACGAGGACGACCCCGGCGATGATGAGCGCACCGGCCGAGAGGCCGGGCCTGCGGCTTCGTATCGGATGTGCGTCACTCATTGAAATCCCCGCGCTCCCGCCCCTGGACGCCCGCCCCGTGCTCGCATGCCCGCGTCGTGATCGTCCGATCGTCGAATGAGTGCAGAGTACAAGCCGTCCACCACAGCAGCTCAGCTCCTGCCTCCCGCCAGGTCTACGACTTTTCGCGCTCGAGACCGACAAGCTCAATGCTGCCAGGGGGCCGGACGATCCGGAGCTGCAGATCGTCACTGGCAACACCATCCCCGACAAGACATGACATGGGTGCGCGGGGACCATAGGCCCGCCAACAGGGGGAGCATGGTTCGGTGTTGCAGTGCCAGACCACCGAGAGCCTGTGACCGCACGTGCGGTCACAGGCTCTTTCGCCTTCGTGTGATTCGTACGTGAACCTCCAGGACGCCAGGGTGCCGACCGTCTACCTGCACCGCCGCCGCGTAGCCTGCGCAGCATCCGTATGCTCCCGGTCATGAGATTTTTACGGCGGCGTGGCCGCAGCGACGGCCAACGAATGACGGGGACGCCTGTGGCGGAGGCCAAAGCCCTTTATGAAGCCGGGCGTTACGCCGAAGCGGAGGCCGAAGCCCGCGCCGTGGCCCGATCGCGGCCACGCGATGACGGGTACGCAGCTGTGGCGCTGAACTTCGCCGCGCTCGCGACGGGCGCCCAAGGCCGCCACGCCGAGGCGCTGGCCACCTACGACGAGGCGCTTCCTGCCTTCAGCAGGATATTCGGAGCCGATCACTGGCTGACCCTGAAGCTGCGCTCGGACCGCGCCCAGCAAATGATCTCGCTCGGTCAGTACACCGAGTGCGAGGCAGAATGTGCGGCCGTCGCCGAGGCCGCGGGCCGCGGTACCGGCCCGCAGATGTCATTCCTGGCAGCGGCCGCCCGCAACGGGCTGGTCTTCGCCCTCAATGCGCAGGGGCGACACCAGGAGGCCGAAGCAGTCGCCCGCGAGGCCCTGGCCGCCCATCGCGAACTTGACCGGGGGTCCGTCGTCCTGCGACTCGGCCTGGCTCGCAGCCTCAACGGCCAAGGCCGCTACGAAGAGGCCCTCACCGAGGTACAGGGCGCCGACAAGCTGTACCGCACTCTGCCCGATGACCAGCGCCACCCAGACACGGGCGCCGTCGAACTGGTCTTCGCTATGGTCTTGTGGGGGTTGCGACGGGCTCCCGATGCCCGTCACCAGGCTGCAGCCGCTCATGATGCTTGCCAGGCTTCCTTCGGCCCGGACCACAGCCGCACCGTCGAAGCCCGAACACTGCTCGAGCACATCGACGGCACTCGACCGTAAGGTGACTGTGGCCCACCAATTCCACTACAGCTGCCTGCGCGACATGTCCGGCGTTCGAAGAACCGACAGTTTTAGCCACCCTGGACGCCGCCGTGCGGCTCGATCAGCCCTGGGCCGTGCAAACCTGCCCCAGATCGCCCATGATCGCCCGCAGCGGCCGGACAGCCGAACATTAACTGAGAACCTCACGGGTATCGTCAGAGACAGTCTCGAGCGAGCCGTGCAGCAGGCGTTTGCCCGCCCCATCCCCAAGTCGGCCGACGCGCAGTTGCGCTACCTCGTCAAGTAACTCCACGACACCCGGGCCGTGGCTCGCAAGCTGATTCGCTGGCTCACAGAGACGTAACTGCAGGAGGGGGACGGATGGCCGCACGGAGACTGCTGAGAATAGGGGAGTCGGACCCTCACTTGGAGCTGGCGGCGGAGGCCGGTGACGTCGGGGCGATGACGGCTCTCGGCAGCCACCTTCGTCGTTCTCCCGGCCGCTGGGATCGCGCCGAGCGGTGGCTGGTCGCCGCGGCTGAGGCTGGGGGCCCCGAGGCGATGCACTGCCTAAGCACGCTGTACTGGGAGCGCGCCGTCTGGGAACCGAACGGTGAGGCGTACAGGGCCAGATCGGTCTACTGGTGCAGGCGTGCCGCGCAGGCGGGCTGGTTCGAGGCAGTGCAGCTCATGGGCACGGAGAACGGCATCAGCACCGAGGAGCGTGAGTTCTGGCTGCGGCGCGCGCTGGAGGGCGGAGACCGGTCGGCGATGACCGGCCTGGCGCGGCTGGCCAGGGAACGGGAGCGACCTGACGAGGCAGAGCACTGGTACCGGATGGCCATCGACCACGGCTTGTCCTATGTGCGAGGCGAGTGGGCCTTTCTGCTCCTCGATCAGGGACGGCCGAACGAGGCTGAGGAGTGTGTGAGGCGGGAGGCCGAGGCAGGTTCCTGGGAGGCCGCTGGGCACCTGGCCGCCGTACTGCGGAGGCTGGGCCGGACCCAGGAGGCAGCCACCTGGCAGGCAAAATGCGACGCCGGGCACGCTCGGGACACCGAAAGGGAGATGCGCGAGGGGGAGGCCTCCCCTCGTCATGCCCCACCCGGCGACCTCGTCGCGGTCGTCGTCACCGCGCTCGTCACCACGGCCGTCGTCCCCTTCATCCAAGCACTCGTCTCCAAGGCCGCTGAGGACTCCTACGGCCAGGCCCGGGGCCTTGTCCTCCGCATGCTGCACCGGAACGGGGAGCCGGAAGCGACCGCCGAGCCCGTCGAGGAGTGCGCCGGGGAGGAGGAGCCCGGCCTCCTCATCGCCGACGACGCGGAGGTGGGGATCGCCCTCATCCTGTGGTCAAACGCCTCGGACGAAGCACTGCGGGCGCTGTCGTCCCTCGACTTGGACGAGCTGACCGCTCGCAGACCGGACCAGGGCCGGGTGCGTCTCGTGTGGCATCCGGCGACGGGCAGGTGGCACATCCGCGGGAGTCAACGATCGTGACGACGAGGTGCCCGGCCCCCCGGCTCAGAAAACGTACGCTGAGTACCCCGTCACCGACGGGCCGCCTCCACGGCCCGGGGCAGGAGCTCTTGCCTATGGTGACCGACCTGCGGGGGGCGTCCGGATCCTCCGTCAGGCCGGCTACGCGCATGCCGGCTGCGCAGCCCAGCTCGCGCTCAGCGGCCCATGGCGAGATCGCACCCGCGCTGCTCAGGCGCGGCCGGGTGCGGCGCCCCACGGCGAGGCGACGACTGTGCCCTTCAGCGTTGCGTGATCTGTTGTCCTGGTCGGCCCTCATCGTGGAAGACGATGCGCCGATCAGCCGCTGAGAGCAGGAATTCAGCCTGGCGTGCCCTGGGCCCGCAGCGGAGCGCTGGTGCCGCTGTTTCTCTTTGTCGTATCCGAAGGTCATGGCGGCGGCGAGTGCGGCCCATCGGCCGATGTTGCGCCCGCAGTGCTTCAGCAGGATCTTCAGTGCGACCTCAGGTTCGTGGCGGGAGAGGGTCTCGTCGGCTGGGATCGGTCGGGCGCAGTTGCTCCCGGGGGTGGTGGCGGGAAGCGACTACAGCCCGGTAGATCTCGGAGAGGGAAAGGATGCACGATCGCCTGTTCGTCCTCGAACGGGGGGCCGTATGGCGCAAGCCGGAAACGGTGCGGCCGGCTGCCGCGACGAAGGAGCGGCAGGCGGTGACCAGGTCCAGAGACTCTACCGTCCGGTCATGTCGCGGACCGCGGGGGCGACGGGATGGGTGTCCTCGAAGTGCTCGCGGGCTTGCCGGCCGCGTTCGGCCTGGGCATGGCTGACCTGGAAGCGGGCGGTGTCATCACTCATCGCCTTGCAGGCTGGTCGCGCTGTCGCCGCGACGCCCTCATCGCGGGTGAACTCCTCCACCACCCGGACCTTGTTGTCCGTGGCCACTCTGGCCGCGACCTGCGGACGCTTGAGGAAGTCGGTGGTCACCGTCGCGGCGACCCCTCGTCCTGGGCCAGGTGGTGGATCGCGGTGATCTTCTCCTGCGGGGTCTCCGGACTGTCGACCCTCCAGCCGACCCGCCGCTACAGCGCACCAGCCACAACGTGAGCGCCCCACCCTCACCGGACGGGGGGAGCGGGACGGTGGGGCTGGCACACCCGTACTCGGGCCGCAGTTGCACACGCAACCGGGTGGGTCGTTACGGATCATCCACAATGCCGGGCCCGGCTCGGCTGTCGATCTTTTGTGTAGTTACGACATCAGTACGCTATTGAACCGCTGTTCTAACAGGGGGTTCAGACCACTGGTGAGCTCGCATGTTGAGGTGTCACGTATTCCTCGACGGTACGGGGTGGCTGTCACGGTGATTGACCGGCGAGGGGCTTGTGGCGATGACGGGAGCCGGGACCAGCATCACGTTCACGCGCGTTGGGTGCTGGCAGGCGTCGCTCCGCTCCGCAGGCGGCCGGGGGTGGTGTCCAGGCGTTGGCGTAGCAGTGTGGTGAGCGTGGAGGCGTTCTCGTATCCCACGCGGCGGGCGACGGTCTCCGTGGGGAGGTCGGTGGTGCGCAGCAGGTGGGCGGCCTGTTCGAGCCGGATGCTCTGGGCGAATCGCAGGGGGGAGATGCCCAATACCTTGTCCACGGCGCGCTGGAGGGTGCGTTCGCTTGTCCCGACTGCCCTGGCCGCTTCGGCCATGCGCAGCGGCTGGTCGATGTGTGCACGCACCCAGCTCTCGAAGGCGCTCACGGTGGGATCGGTGCGGGCGAGGTGGCTGGGGATGGCGTAACCAGACTGGGTGGGGCGGTGGTCGACCACGAGATAGCGGGCCGTGAGGTCCGCGAGGGCTGGGCTGGCCTGACGTACCAGGGCGAGGGCGAGATCGAGGTGGGCCATGGCGGCTCCGGCCGTAGTCACGCCTGGGGCGTGGGTCAGCATGTGGCTCTCCTCCAGAGCAACTTGGGGGTATGTCTGCCGGAAAGCCGGCGCCAGCCACCAGCTGGTGGTGGCGGCCAGCCCGTCCAGCACGCCGGCCTCGGCGAGGAGGAACGTACTGGTGCAGGCCGCGGCCAGGGGGACACCGTCGGCCTTGGCTCCCCGGACCGCTTCGCGTTCGGGACCGCGTTCCGGGGCGGCCACCCATTCCAGGAGGGGGGCGGGCTGTTTGGGGCCGGCTCCGGGCACGACGAGGACATCGGGCCGTGGAGCGTCCTCGATTGTTTGAGCCTCGATCACGTGCCCGGAAGCCGTACGAACGGCACCGTGCCCGCTGACGCGGGTCAGCTCCCAGCGTGGTGGGGGATGGGGCAGTTCCTCTCGCAGCTCGTTGGCCATCTGCAGGACATCGAAGACCGTGGCCAGCCCGGAGTCGAAGAGGCTGTCCATCACCAGCACCGAAATCCTCATGTCGGAAACGGTAAAGCATCCGGCGGATCCGCCACTGACTGCAGGGTAGAGGTCCCTCATACGGTGATCACATCGCACAACGGCGCAGCACCACACCGCACTCACCACGCACCAAGGAGCACTTCATGACCAACGCCCTTGTCCCCGAAACCGCCCGCATCGGACTGCTCGCCCGTATCGAGGCCAAGCCGGAGTACGTCCGCGAGGTCGAGGAACTGCTCACGGGAGCCCTCACCCTGGCCCAGGACGAAGCCGGCACCACCCTCTGGTTCGCGCTGCGCCTAGGCCCCACCAACTTCGGCATCTTCGACGCCTTCGGCACCGAGGAGGACCGCACCGCGCACCTCCAGGGCCACATCGCCGCGGCGCTCATGGACAACGCCCCCAAGCTGCTCGCCGAAGCCCCCGAGATTCTGCCCGTCGAGGTGCTGGCCGCGAAGCTCCCCTAGCCCGCCCGCACACCCGTCACCACCCAAGGACTACAAGCAGCGATGGCCTCTGGACCGCGGATCAGGTGACGGACCCGAACCCAGGTGGTCCTGGAGCGATTGGACCGGTCGGCCCTCGAACTGAACCGCGCCGACCCCGGTGGCGCCGACCAGCTCAGTACCCGGCTCGAAGCGTCCTGGCAGGCCCGGTGCGAGGACCTGGTGGAGAGTTTGGGGTGACGCCTTGTCGCGCGAACCAGGCGGCAGTGTGAGGTAGGCGCATCCGGCTCCGTTGCGGCGGTCCTTGTTGGGGCTCCCGGCTGCCCGGCCGAGGAACTTGTCCCCACCGCCGTCCGGGATGCGGCCGAGCTTGACGTCGATATGGAGCAGTTCGCCGGGCCGGGAGCGTTCGTAGCGGCGCACGGGTTCGCCGGTGGCCCGGTCACAGGCTGCCAGGGCGGGCAGGCCGTGACGGCCGCAGGATGCGGTGAGCGGTGGAGGCGGCGATGCCGCATCGGGCGGCCAGCCGCACCCGTCCGATGCGGTGCTCGCCGCGCATGCGCACGACCTGCTTCTCGATGACGGCCGGGGCACGACCAGGCTGGTGGGGCGGGCGGCTAGATGTATTGATCACGAGCGTTGTTGACAGCCGTCGGGCTTGATCATGCCGAAGACCTCCGATGTGGCGGAGCTGTCCAGGACCGCACCGCACGGAGGTCCTCGTGTCCCACCGTAATGCCCGGCTGACGGATCGAGCCTTTGATGCCGGCTGATCCGGTCCGCGGGCGGCGATGGGCCGACCACCGACGCACTCTTGAGGCCATCGCGTGGAAGTACCGCACCAACTCGCCCTGGCGGGACCTACCGGACGAGCTCGGCTCATTCCAGACCGCTCACAAGCGACTGATCAGATGGGCCCGATGGCACCTGGGGGATGCTCCTCGCCGCCGGCCTGGCGGCGGACACCGATGACGACATCGACTGGACGGTGTCGGTGGACTCCACGGTCGCCGGGCCCACCAGCACGCTGCCGGTGCACTCAAAAAGGGGCGGCCCGTGAGCCCGCCGATCACGCGCTCGGACGCTCCCGCGGCGGGCTGAGCACCAAGGTCCACCTGGCCGCAGACGGCCGCGCACAACCCCTCGCCTTCACCGTCACCGCAGGCCAAGCAGGTGATGCACCCGCCTTCGAAACCGTGATGTCCCGCATCCGCGTGCCTCGAAGCGGACCGGGCAGGCCACGAACGCGGCCCCTCGCCGTTCTGGCCGACCGCGCGTATTTCTCCCGCGCCATCCGCAGCCACCTGCGACGGCAGGGCAATCGTGCGGTCAACCCGCAGCCCTCCGACCAAGTCGGTCACCGCCTGCGACGAGGCCGACTCGGCGGCCGTCCACCCGCCTTCGACGCGGACGCGTACAAGCAGCGGAACGCCGTCGAGCGGTGCATCAACCGCCTCAAACAATGGCGCGGCCTGGCCACACGAACTGACAAACTCGCGATCGCCTACCTACCAGGCCGCACTCCACCTCGCGGGCATCCTCATCTGGACCCGGCGCTTACCGAAGAGACAGAACCTAAGGGCTGTCCCGTAACTGGGCTGCGTCTCCTTGCCGATCCCGGATCCCGCCATGTCAGTGGCTGGTGACAGGATCGAGAGGTGCTGATCAAGGGATACGACGTTGGCCCGCTGGTGCCGGGTGAGTCACTTCTGGTCCACCCGGGCTTCTGGTCGAACTACCTCATGGCGATGTGTAGCGACGGGGGGTGTGCCGAGCGCCCGGTTCCGGAGTGGTTCGGCGAGGACGGCGCCGATGCCGACGCCCTGTCCGAGGTCCTCTTCGATCCTGAACGCTGGCCAGTGTTCAGGGTGCCGGTAGAAGACGGCCCCGGAGCCGTGGTGATCTACCGCAACCTGGACGGCGACTACGGCACCGACTACCTCCTCACCCATCCAGGCAGAAGCTACGTCGAGCAGATCGCCAGCTGGGACGGCGACTTCTCGGGCACGGGGCTGACGTGGCTCGAACTGATCCGGATCGCCGACAACCCAGCCCTGGCGGCCGAAGGCGTCCAGGACACAGTCACCCGCCTCCTGCTACTGCTTCCCCTCCTCACCGACCCGGACATGCCGGAAACAGCATCCGCAAGGCTTGTCGCCGCCCTGACCGTAGTCGGCGCGCCGCAAGACACTGCGTCCATCGCGGCGGAGCATCTGCTGGCCCACCTCACGAGGAGATCCCGACACGACCCCACGTGGGAATCTCCGCTGAGCGGCAGCTGATAGGCGGCCGAACCGTTGATCACACCCGTGGAACGATCTTGATATGGCTGATGTGATCACGCCGTCGGAGTCTTCCTGGACAGCCCCGTTCTCCGGGCTGAGTCCTCGTGCCTTCGGGAAGCTGGTGACAATTCTGCGGCGCGAGGGTGCGGACGCAGTCCGCAAGGGCCGGCCCTGGAGCCTTCCGCTGGAAGACCGGGCCCTGCTCGTCGTGGCCTACTGGCGCACCAACCTGACCATGCGACAGCTCGCTCCACTGTTCGGGGTCTCGAAGTCGGCCGCGGACCGCATCATCGACCACCTCGGGCCGACGCTCGCTCTCCGGCCCCGCAAGCGGTTCGCGAAGGACGCCGTGCTCGTCGTGGACGGCACGCTGGTCCCCACGCGTGACCACACCATCGCGGAGCGGTCGAAGAACTACCGGTACTCCACCAACCATCAGGTCGTCATCGACGCCGACACCCGGCTGGTCGTCGTGGTCGGCCGGCCGCTGGCCGGGAACCGAAACGACTGCAAGGCGTGGGATGAGTCCGGCGCCAAGGCCGCCGTCGGCAAGACCACGACGATCGCCGACGGCGGCTACCCGGGAACCGGACTCGTCGTCCCGCACCGCCGTGAGCGCGGCCAGACCGAACACGCCATGCTCGGCATCACCCGGATGCACAACCTCGCTCTCGCCGGATAGGCAAGCGGGTCGCACGACGGCCCAGCATGCCTGAGGCGACCCGAAGATCATTTATGGGACAGCCCTTAGTGGAAGTCGAGGCAGACGTTAACCGACGAGCCATTGCCCAAACCCGACGGGCAGGGCTTCACGGGCGTGGCGTGCTTGACCCGCCAGGTCACCACCTGCACAGTCGGGATGCGGCACTGTGACCGCGCTGCCTCCCTCTGCCGGCCGGTCCCTGATCCATGAGTGGCGGACGGCCCTGACACCCAGGAGTGCCTGGTCCGATGGTCCTCGACCTGATGGTGATCGGTACGGCCATCACCCTTGGACCCTTGCACAACAGCGCCTTTATCCTGCTGCTCTCCTCGCGGCGCGGAGTCCGTCAGGGTCTGGTGTTCCTGTTGTCGTGGCTGGCCAACCTGATCGCCGTAATTGCCGTTGTAGTGCTGCTGACCGGCGGGCAGCCCCCGACCCGCCACAGCGCGCCCTCGACAATCGTGATCGCCGCAAAACTCGTCATCGGTCTGGCCCTGGTGCTGTACGGCGCGCACCGGCGGCACCGGCCGCCCCGCCCGCACGGCCCACCGCGCTGGGCCGCCCTGATCGACAACGCCTCTCCGGTCGCGGCCGCCGGTGTGGCCTGGCTGGTGCAGCCCTGGGCGCTGGTCGCCGCCGGTGCTGCGACGGCCCTTGAGGCGAACCTCTCCACCGCCGGCGACTGGCTCGCGCTGACCGGCTACTGCCTGCTGGCCACGCTCAGTCTCATCGTGATGGAGATGTACTCGGTCTGGGCACCGGCGGCCGCGGAAGCCCGGCTCAACGCCCTGCGGAACTGGCTGGACCAGCACCAGGAGCAGTTGATTGTCACGCTCTCCCTCCTTGCTGGCCTGTGGTTGACGGCCGTGAGCATCTATGAGCTGGTCGCCTGAGGCAGGAGGCCCCAGCTGCGTCTCAACACCCTGGTCGGCGGACCCCATAGTGATCGACAAGGAACCCTGCAGGGGAGATACCCGGGGGCCTGCAGGGTTCAGCTGGTACGTTGCAGCGTCGGCGGGGTCCAGTCGCCGGTGAGGGCGGGCTGCTGGGGCCAGTACAGGCCTAGGAAGACGTTGAAGCTGCCTGCGGGTGCTGGGGGCCAGTTGCGCGCGCGGTCGGGGCCTGGGTTCTCGTGCTGGACGTAGATGTCCAGGGAGTTCCTTGGACCTGGACGGCGTGGACGGCTCCCGTACCCAGTGCGGCGGGTCCGGCCACACCAGGCGCGGCACCACCTACGAACCGAGGTTCACCTGCGAGGAGCTGAGGGCACGAGGACCCGAAGAAGCTCGGGAACTCGTGCATGAACCGGCTGGCCACTGCGAAGGCCCACCCCCGGCGAACGCCGCAGGGGTGCGGGCCTTTTGCGTTTCGACCTCAGGCTGGCTGCTGCTCCTGCCGGGTCAGCTCCTGGAACAGCGCGCTGTGGTCTTCCGGATGCTGCTCGCGCAGGACCTTCAGCCACACACGAGCGCCGTTCACGAACACCGCCGGTTCCCTCTTCGCGTGCAGGTGGTTCACCACGAAGAAGGCGTCGTCGTACGGCAATCGAAGGGGCGCTCGCCGCGGTCACGCTCGAACCGCAGCAAGGCCGACCAGGGTCCCGCCCAGTGGCTTCCGCCCACCGCCGATACGCACTGCCGCTACGCCGCAGAGTGGGTGGGCACAAAACTCCGTCGGGATCTGGCCGCCGATGAAGGCGAGCTGGTCGCCCTGCGTCAGCTGGCTGACACCTGCCCGAGTCAGACGGTGGAGTACGAGCGGGCGCCGTAACGGAGGCGCAGGTGCGCGGGCTCCAGCATCTGGTCCGGTCCGGCAGCCGTCTTCGACCTTCGAGGTGGGTAGTCGGCCCGGACCAGGGTGCTGGAACTGAGGGGCTCGCGCACGTCCAGGCAGCGCGTCGTACCGGGCTCACCGAGTTCCCGGGCCATCTGCAGGTGCGGTCGCCCGCCGGCCAACAAGCAGTTCTTGGACCGCAAGTGCGGTCTGGTCGTCTGCGGTGGCGACCTCGATCACGGCCGAGGCCTGGTCGTGCCGCGTGTGCTTCGGTGATCGGCCTCATGTCGGGATTGCGCTCGGCCGCTGGGGTTCTGTTCTCCTGCGGTCTTCAGCCGCTGCGCTGCCGGTCCGAAACGGCAGGGGCGGTGTCGCAGGTTTGCGTCCGATTGGGCGTGGCTGGTCCCCTCCGCCGAGATGCCGTTTCGGGCCGTCGAGGCAGTCACAGATGGCCAGTCTCTCGCCCCATGCGGCAGACGAGGGCAAGCTGAGGAGCTTGCCGCCAGGTTCAGCTTTGTCAGTGCCGCGTGTGCCGTGCGTCTTGCATGGGCGGCGTTCCACCACCCAACGTGTCCCATTGCCGCCAGAACACGCAGCGCGTGGGCGGGGGCGGCGACCTCGGCGCGGACGTGAAGGCTACCGACCCGCTCGGGCGACGCTGGGTGATCCGGTGCAAGCACCGCCGCGACGGCGCGCGCGGCTCGGTCGTGGGCACACCGGATCCGCAGGTCCTCAACGGCACGGCCCGCCAGGTACACGGCGCGGATGTCGCAGTGATCGTGACCAACGGCCGGGTGACCCGGCCGGCCGTCACCTTCGCCAAGCAGCAGCTGCTGCGCGTCGTGGACCGCCAGACCCTCGCCGTGTGGGCCTCCGGGTCCCGGCCGCTATGGGAGCTGCTGCTAGCTGTTCCACCCCCGCGACGGCTCACCTCTCTGAGCTGACCTGGTGCGAGGAAGGGTGTGGTCCTGCGGGTTCCCCACCTATGCGCCGGACCTGAACCCGCAGAAGGGCATCTGGTCGCTGGTCAGACGGATGCGCGATATGCCTGGATTCACTCCGGTCGGCCCGGCCCACCACCGGACGAGTTCCTCAGGCAATGCCCTGATGGCGATCTCAAGATCGTCATCAAGCTTTCGGCACCTGCCTGTCGAGGGCTACGTGAGGCGCTGTGGCCGGGTGGGGGTTCGTGTGACGAGGAGGGCGATGTCGTCGGCGTGGTCAGTTGCCATGCCGGCGAGGAGTTCGTCGCAGAAGGTGTCGAGGTCTTCGCGGGCGAGGGCGGCGGCGTGTTGTCGTAGGCGGGTCATGCCGTGGGTGAGGTCTTCGCCTCGGCGTTCGATGAGGCCGTCGGTGTACATGAGAAGGGTTGAACGGGCAGGCAGCGTTTCGGTGGCGTGGTGACGCGGGAGGCTGGGGTCGACCCCGAGCAGAAGGCCGCGGCCGCCTCGGAGGTAGTGGGTGTCGCCTTCGTGGGTGACCAGCAGAGGTGGTGGGTGGCCGGCGCTGGAGTAGGTGATCGTCCAGCCTCCGTTGTCGTCCTGGTCGAGCAGGGCGTACAGGCACGTGGCTGTGGCCTGCGGATAGAGGATGCCGTGTGCGAGGTCGAGGCGGCGCAGGATGTGCCCGGGGGGTTCTTGGCGGTCGCAGCCGATGCCGCGCAGCATGTTGCGCAGCTGGCTCATGGTGATGGCGGCGCGTAGGTCGTGGCCGGTGACGTCGCCCATGATCATGGTGGTGCTTCCGCCTGGCAGGGGGAAGCTGTCGTACCAGTCGCCCCCGACTTCGGCGGTGGCGGCGGCAGGGGCGTAGCGGGCGGCCATTTGCAGCGGGCCTGTTTTGGGAAGGGTGGGCAAGAGGGAGCGCTGGAGGCGTTCGGCGATGTGCTGGGTCTCGCGGTGCAGCCGCGCGTTGTCCACGCCCAGAGCGATGCGGTGGGTCAGGTCCTCCACCATGGCGAGGTCGTCGGCTGTGAGAGGGGCTCGGTCTGCGGAGCGGCCGATGGTCAGGGCGCCGAGGACTTGCCGGCGGGCGCGCACGGGGGCGACCACAGCGGTCTGGGTGCCGAGCTGGTCGAACAGCTCAAGCTGGCGGGCGTGCAGCGGGTCGGCGGCCTTGTCGGGGCTGGGGATGTCGCCTGCGGTCAGCAGCAGGGGGCCGGCACCGATGAGCGCGCGTGAGAGCGGCCCGACCGGATCTTCCGGGATGTCGGGCAGTAGCCCGGTCAGTCCGCCGACCGGCAGTATGTCGGGATTGCGGTGCACGACGCTGACCCTGCGGGGGCGTCCGTCGTCGTCGAGCAGGTCGACCGCGCACCAGTCGGCCAGCTGTGGCACCAGGATCCGGCACACCCGCCGCACCGCGGCATACGAATCGAGCGTGCTGGTCATGGCGGTGGTGGTCTCCGCCAAAAGGGTCAACCGGTCCAGCGCCCGCTGGACCACCTGGTCCACCTCGAAGTCGTCCATACCCCTCTCCTTCCCGCCAGGCCCACGAAGGAGCACCGGATACGGCACGCCTGCCCCTCAAAGCGCCTGACAGCTCACACGTGGACCCGAGCCCGACTTCGGGGGAGGAGGTTCTCCAGGCGGTGCTCGTCAGGTTCGGGTGGCGGGCAGGCCGGCGAGGCGGCGTATCGCACTGAGCCCGTCGTCGGTGCCGGGCCAGTGCCGGGCCAGGGCCTCGGGCCCGGCGTGGCGGACGACCGAGCGCAGAACGGCGGCGATCACGATGGCGTCGTCTGCGTAGCCGAGGACGGGAATGAAGTCCGGTACCAGGTCGATCGGCATGGCCAGGTAGCCGAGCAGCAGCCACAGCCGGACGCGCACGCCGCGCGGCAGGGTGTGGTCGCGGGCCAGGCGTGGGATGAGCCTCAGCAGCTCTGGCAGCAGCCGGATCGCCTCGGTCAGCAGGTTCCCATGCGGGAGGACGAGAGCGAGGGCGGCGAGGGCGAGCAGCCAGAGCAGCATCAGACCGCCGACCAGGGCAAGGGCTGTGGACCACCAGATGTTCACGGGCGGTGTCCTTCTCCTCCTGCGGCGCGCAGCCGGGCCCGGTCGCGCCCCGTGCGTGTGTCGGGGCTGGTGTCGGCGGCGAGGGCGGCGGCCTCTAACACCGTCATCGCGGTGCGGGCGCGCTCCAGTTCGGCACGGACCTCGGCACCGATTGGCGCGGCGAAGTAATCACGGACCGCGATCTTGCCGACCCACGTCTCGAATCGGGCCAGATCCGCCTCGGACTCCTCAACCTCGGCGAAGGTGGTGCGGCCCTTGGCCGTCTCGGCTTCGATCTCAGCGAAGAACGCCGGGAGGCGTGCCAGGACCTCGCCGTACTCAGCGGTGACGGAGGCGCGGAACTCGCCGATGACTTCGCCGCGCTCGACCGGGTCGGTCAGGGTCAGGTGCAGCAGGCGGGCCGTGCCGCCCTCGGCGCGGACCTTGTCCACCAGCTTGCGCACGGTGCCCGCGACCGGCGGACGGTCGGGCAACAGGCACACCGACTGTTGCACATACACCGCCCCGAGTCCGCGCAGCTTGCGCCACACATGCACCCGCAGGGAGTCGGCAGCGCCGGCGGTGCTCACCGCCACCATCAGCCAGGCGTCCTCAGCCCTGGCCGGGACCGACTCGTCCACCTCACCATCACTCACGGGTTGATGATACGCCCGTAACAGAAGGATCGCCGACGTTGGCTCCCTGCTCCTGGGCCTCTCTCTCTCTTGCCTTCGTCCGTTCTGGGAGCACCGGCCGTGGAGCGATGTTACGGCTGTAACAGGCACGGCTTGTCCGGGAACGCAATGACCGGTGCCGGTCCGCTGGCGGGTCGGGGACGACACCCAGCCATGGCGGTGGGTTCGCAGGATCGTGGCCCGTCAGCGGTGTGCGTGTTCCGGGGCGCCGATGGGCTTGAGTGGAGCGGCCGGGAGTTGGCTGCGGTGGGGCTGTGCGGGGCGGTCGCTGGGTGCTTGGGCATGTGGAGCGGTGGGGTGGACCGGGCGCAGCAGGACGGTGGCGTCGAGGCCCCCGCCTGGGCGGCTTGCAGGGTGATGTGTCCGCCGCCGGATTGGGTGAGTTGTTCGACGATGCGCAGGCCGAGGCCGGTGCCGTCGTGGTGGGTGTCAGAGGCGCGCCAGAACCGGTCGGACGTGGCCGGCCGGGTAGCCGGTGGTGGTGCTGTGGACGTGGTGTTCGGCGGCGAAGGGTACCCAGGTGGCGGCCCCGTCGGTGACCAGGGCGCCGTGCAGACCCTGCGGGAGTGGATGGATCCGCTCTGGGACGTGTCCACCGATTTGGAGGCAGATCTGCAGCGGGAGGTGTTCGCCCGCCTAGCCTAGACCGCCAACAAGGACGACGTCCTGAGGCGGCTGCGCCGCATCGAGGGCCAGGTGCGGGGCCTGCGGCGCCTGGTCGAGGAGGACACCTACTGCATCGACGTCCTCACCCAGGTCAGTGCCCTCACCAAGGCCCTGCAGTCCTTCGCCCTGACGATGATGGACGACTGCCTCCACTCATGCGTGGCCGACGCGATTGCCCAGGGCGGCGACCAGGCCCAGGACAAGATCGCCGAAGCGTCCCAGGCCATCGCTCGCATGGTCCGTGCCTGAACCCGCCCCGGGTCGGGGCGGGGCGCGGCTGCGGTCAGCTGCGTGTCAACTCGCCGCATTCGGCGGTGACCAGCCAGGAACTGCTGCGCAGCCACACCCCGTCGTCCGCCTCATGGCGCTGAAGGGCGGCCGTCAGCGCCTGACGCGCTGCCTGCTGTGCAGGAGGGGCCACCTGGTCGAGCAGGTGACGCCCGGGGCCCGAGTCCAGCAGGAACGCCGCGGCGTCCGCCGCGTCGGCGCCCCACTTCCCCGCCGCCTCGATGCGCTGCACGTCCACCCCGTCGAACCCGCCTGCGGCGAGCAGGTCGCGGATGTGGCCGGGATCCGTCAGGGAGAACATGCCGGGGCCGCCGGCCTTCCCGAAGTCGCCGAGCGGCAGGATGTCCTTGAGCGAGGCCAGCGCGACGAGCCACTCGTTGGCCTCGGCCACGGCCGCGCAGATGAAGGCCAGCCGGCCGCCGGGGCGCAGCGCGCGGTGGAGGTTGGCGAACGCGGCGACCGGGTCGGTGAAGAAGGTCATGCCGTACCGGCTGATGACCGCATCGAACGCCTCGGCGTCCAGCGGGTGGACCTGGGCGTCGCCCTGCACGAAGGCCACGTTCGCGACCCCTTCACGTACGGCGCTCTCCTGGGCTTTGCCCAGCATCGGCCCCGACAGGTCCAGGCCGAGCGCCCGGCCGCGTGAGGCCCGCCGGGCGGCGAGGCGGGTGGTGCGGCCGGCTCCGCAGCCGACGTCCAGGACGGTGTCGGTTTCCGAGATGGCCGCTGCGTCCAGGAGGGGCTGGTTGAAGCCGTCGTTGACGGCATCCCAGCGCTCCTGGCTGCGGGCCCACTGCGCCCCCTCGTATCCGTTCCACGCCTTGGCCTGCGCGGTGTTGGCGAACTGCCCCATGGGTGAACTCCTCCCGCCGGGACGCGGCGGGGCGCCCCGGCCCTAGAATGGGCAAGCGCCCAAACAGTATGGGCGAACGCCCATACTTGCAATCGGCTGAGGGGAAGGGGCTGTTGTGTCACCTCGTGGAGTGGCGATTCCGGACTTGCGCGAGCGGCTGTTCGCAGCCGCGGAACGGGTGGTGGCCCGCGATGGCGCCGTGGCCCTGACCAGCCGCGCGGTCACCGCGGAGGCGGACTGCGCCAAAGGCGTCCTGCACACCCACTTCGCCGGCCTGGACGAGTTCGTCGCCGAACTGGTCCTGGACCGCTTCGCGCGCAGCGCCCGTCAGGCCGAGGCCCTGCAAGCCAAAGTAGGACAGGCCACGGTCGCCGAGAACCTCCAAGAGGTCGTCGAAACCCTGCTGGACTCCCTGCCGCCTGCGGTGGTGGGCCTGGCGATGACCCGCCCCGCGGCCGCGGCCCACACCCGCGAGGGCTTCCAGTCCGGCGCGCCCGCGTTCGATGCGATCCAGCACGCCGTCACCGCCTATCTCCAGGCGGAACAGCACGCCGGCCGGATCCCTGCGGGCTGCGATGCCGCAGCCATCGCGCTCGCGCTCGTCGGCACGACCCACCACCTGCTGATGACCCGCACCCCCGGATCGGCCCCGGCCACCGCGCTGACCACGCAGCGCCTGCTGGCCGTCATCCTCGGCAGCTGACCTGCACGCCTGTGCGGCCGAGGCGGTGGCCCGCGGCGGCGAGCGAGGCCCGCCCCGAGGTGGGAGGGGGTCGCCCGGATGGTCTGCTCCTCAAACGCGGTGCGCCGGCCGCCCCTACGATGAACCTATGATCGCCGCCGTCCAGCGCACGCCGAGCCGCCGCCCTGCCGGGCGCGGCTTCGTGCTGCTGGTGCTGGCGGTCCTGGCCGGTGTGCTGGCCATGCACGGCTTCGGCCCGGCGCCCGCACCGACGGCGCAAGGCCACCAGGGTCACGTCCGGCATGCGGTTCCGGCCTCCGCGCCCCACGGAGCCCCCAGCTCCCACACCGCCGTGCACGAGGCCGTGACGGATCGGGCGTGTTCGCACTCGGCCGGCGGCACGGAACATCTCGCCCACGCGGACGGGACGTGCGCCGCCGCGGGTGTCGCCTCCCCGTACGCGCCGCCGCAGCTGGCCGCGGCTCTCGACGCGGTATCGGCGCCCCCGGTGCTGCCGGGCAGCACCGGGGGCGGCGCGTGGAGCGGCCGGGCACCGCCTGATCTGGCTGAGCTGCAGCTCCTGCGGATATAGAGCCGCCCGCACGACCCGTGCCCTTGCCGGCGGCGGGGTTCGTGCTCCGGGCTCTCATCATCCGTTCCTCGCGTGTGCCCGCTGACCGGGCTGCGCAGTCAAGGAGTAGCACCACCATGATCAGCAAGCGTTCCCTCCTGCGCCGCAGCGCGGCCGCCACCGTCGCCGCGGCGGCCGCACTCGTGCTGGCCGCCTGCGGCAACGACAGCGGTATCGACGGCTCGGCCGGCCACAACGGCCACACCGCCACCTCGCCGCCCGCCTCCGCACCGGCCTTGCAGGGACAGCACAACGCCGCCGACGTGGCGTTCGCGAAGGGCATGATCCCTCATCACCGCCAGGCCATCGAGATGGCCGATCTCGCGCCCTCGCGCGCGCAGTCGGCCGAGGTGAAGAAGCTCGCCAAGGACATCAAGAAGGCCCAGGACCCGGAGATCAAGACCCTGTCGGGGTGGCTGACCTCCTGGGGTGAGCAGGTGCCCGCCCAGGGCGAGATGGACCACTCAGCCCACGGCATGGCCGGGATGATGAGCCCGCAGGAGATGGAGAAGCTGGAGAACTCCTCAGGCAAAGCGTTCGACACCGCCTTCATGGAGCTGATGATCAATCACCACGAAGGCGCCGTGGAGATGGCCAAGACGGAGAAGGCTCAGGGTGCCTTCCCCGACGCCAAGACCATGGCGGCCGCGATCATCACCTCCCAGTCCGCGGAGATCGAGCAGATGAACAAGCTCCTCGGCAGGAGCTGACCCGGCACACCGGTCGGGCAGGGACGGCACACGCCGCCCCTGCCCAGCCTCCTTGCGCTGCCTAGCGCTCTTCCGCTCCGCTCAACTCCCGCTTGGATCGCCCGAGCCCGGCCTGCTCATCACCCTCGGCACCGACGGCCGCATCCTCACCGGTCGCGACGGCTGCAGATGCGGCAGTGCTCGTGCATGTCCGCGTGGCGGGAGCACTCGTCCACACAGGCCTCACAGGCGACAACGCAGGCGGTGAGGAATCTTCGTCATCTATATCCCCACTGGCATCGCCACCCTCGCCGCCACCGGCCTCCTGCCGGCCGTGGGCCGTCGCCGGGGCGGTATCGACGTCCTGGGTGGCCGCCCACACCTGCTGCGGCCGACTGTTGTGGGCGGCGAGGTCGAGCAGCGGCAAAGCGAAGCCAGATACCCCTGGGTGTACCTGAATGGGATCTCGATGAAGGGCAGAGCAGCAGTGACCGCCGACCTGGCCTTCGCGGTCTTCGCCATCGTCAGGACCCCCGAGACCGGCTGGGGCAGCGCGCAGACTCTCCTGCAGTTGACCGGCGCCGCCGTTCTGCTGGCCGTCTGCAACAGGTCATTTCATTTGGTGAGTCGGCGGTAGCAGATGAGGGTGCAGGCGATGCTGGTGAAGGCCAGGAAGTGGCTGGCTTTGCGTTCGTAGCGTCGGTGGAGGCGTCGGCATCCGGCGAGCCAGGCCCTGGTGCGTTCGATAGTCCAGCGATGCCGGCCCAGCCGCTGGCTGGAGTCCGTCCCTTTGCGGGCGCTCCGGGGCGTGATGCGGCGGTCGCGTAACCATCGCCGCAGGTGGTGATAGTCATAGCCTTTGTCACCGTGCAGGTTGCCGGGCCTGCGCCGCCGTCGACCGCGGCGGGAGCGGATCGGCGGTATGCCCTGCACGAGCGGGATCAGGACCTGACTGTCGTGGACGTTGGCACCGGAGATGCGGACGGACAGGGGCAGACCGGACCGCTCGGTGATCAAGTGGACCTTCGAGCCGTACTTGCCCCGGTCGACAGGATTCGGGCCTGTCAGTTCCCCCTTTTCAGGGCCCGCATGTTGACCGAGTCGATCGCGCACCGGGACCAGTCCAGCTCGCCGCGGTCACCGAGCTCGTCGAGGACCAGGCGGTGGAGCTTGGCCCACACTCTGGCCTTCGACCACTCTGTGAACCGCCGGTGGGCCGTGGCTCCTGAGGGCCCGCACGAGGCGGACGGCAGCTGCTGCCACGTGCAGCCCGACGTTGCGACGTACACGATCGCGGCCAGCACTTCCCGATCTCCGTGCCGGCGCCGACCACCGCCTTGCGGACGGGTCGGCACCTCCGGCACCACCCGCTGGAACAACTCCCACAACTCATCCGGTCCCCACGGCAACAGGCTGTCGAACACGCCAAATGAGATGACCTGTTAGCTGCGGCTCAGCGTCTCGGCGATGGCCGTGGCGGAGACGCTGGGCGTCCACCAGTACTGCGCGGAGCGACGGGGCGACGTCGGCGTCTGCGGCCTGCAGGAGGGCACCGACGCTGCAGCGGGGGCCCCGGTGGGCGGGCGGCGGGGCCGTCCGTGAGGGCGTCCAGCTCCTGGCCAGGCCTGTGGGTTGTTTTTGATCACCAGCGTCCCCCTTCGGTCCTGATGGGTGGTGCGTGGGAGGGGGTGCACCCGTGACCCGGGTGAACCCCCTCACTCCGGCACGGATCAGCCGGCCGGCTGGGTCCAGGTGCCGAGGACGAAGAGCCCCGGCCGCGGGACCTCGCCACACGGTGCTGCCGTCGTCCTGCGGCTCCGGGTATGTCGCCAGGCCTGTTATGCGCCAGCGTGAGCACCCGCTCCGGCCCCGCACCGGCCCGCACCGCCCGCCGCGCCACCCCGGTCCACCGCCGCTGCGCCGCGGTCACCTCCGGCAGGTGCCGCACGTCCAGATACTCGACGGGCTGGTCAGCGTCCGCGTCCAGGAGCCACCGCGCGTGCCGGTGGCGACGGTGATGGCTCCGTTCCTCCTGGAGCTCAGCTGCGAAGGTGCTCTTCCGCGACCGCCAGTGCCGCCGCCATGATGGTCAGCTGCGGGTTCACCTGGGGGCAGCTGGGAAGGACCGAGGCGTCCGAGATCAGCACTCCCCGCACCCCGCGGAGCCGGCCCGCCGGGTCGGCCGGGCACTGCTGCGGGCTCGCCCCCGCGGCGACCGTGCCGGTGGGGTGATAGGCCGAAAGGTGCAGATGCCGGGCGCTCGTACCGGTTAGGACGGCGTCCAGTTCGGCGAGGTCGCGCACGCGAGGGGTGCGGGGGATCCCGGTGAGTACTTCGTCCGCGCCCGCGGCGAACAGCAGCTCGCCCATGGCACGCACGGCCCGCATCAGCCGGCCCGCGTCGCGGCGGTGCAGGTCGTAGCGGAGCAGCATGCGCTCGCGTCCGAGGACACGGCCGGAGGGTCGGTCGGCGATCATGGCGCCGAGCGTGGCGAGCTGGTCGGCGCACTCCAGTTCGCGCCGCAGCTCGCCACCGAGTCCGGGGAGGACGAAGGAACCCATGCCGGGCGGGGTGGCGGTGGCCTCGATGAGGACACCGTCCCTGTGGTACTCCTCCACTCCGACGCTCTGCAGCACGCCTTCCCAGGCGGTGACCGGATCCGCGAAGCGGCCCGCGATGCTCGTCGCCGGGTGGACGCTGAGGTTGCGGCCGAGGCGTGGATGGCCACCGAGACCGGAGCGCCGCAGCAGCGGCGGGGACTGCAGCGCGCCCGCCGCTACGACGACCAGAGGGGCGAGGATCTCGAAGCCGCCGTCGGATCGGCGTACGCGCACGCCTGAGGCGCGCGGGCCTCCGGGCCGGTCCGGGTCGACGAGGACGCGTTCCACCCGCGCGCCGGTGACGATGCGGGCTCCCGCCGTGCAGGCGTCGGGCAGCACGGAGAGCCGCACACTCTGCTTGGCGCCGGTGGGACAGCCCACCACGCACTGGCAGGAGCCCTGGCAGCCGGGGGCGTTGCGCCGCAAGGGTGCGGCCTGCCATCCGAGTTCACGGGCACCGGCCAGCGCGACCCAACCGTTGCCGCCGAGCACGTCCAAGGGCTGAGTGGCGACGCGCAGGGTGCGTTCTACCTCATCCAGATGCCGGTCGAAGCCGTCGGCGAGGGTGAAGCCGAAGTCTTTGCTCCACTGGGACAGGACGTGCTCCGGAGTGCGGTAGGAGGTACCGGAGTTGACGACCGTGGTGCCGCCGACGGCTCGGCCCATCGGCAGCAGCAGGGGCGGTGTGCCCACCGCGACAGTGGCTCCGCCGTCCCGGTAGAGGTCGGTGAACCGCTCCAGGGGCGGTCGCCGGCCGAACGACTCGGTCGAATGGTGCTGGCCCTCTTCCAGGACGACGACGTCCAGCCCGGCCTGTGCCAGGGTTCGCGCGGCCATCGCCCCGCCGGCGCCGGAGCCGATGACCACGGCGTCGGCGGTGGAGCGGGCGGGCCAGGCGTGGGCGGGCGTCAGGTCGAGCGGCGGATCCTTTCGCAGGAGTGTGCGCGGCGCCGAGCCGCCGTCCTGGAGCATCCGCTCCGTCCCGGCCGACAGGAGGACGGGGACTTTGATCAGGTCCAGGAGCGGCAGGAGCGCGGGCCGTGCGGCCAGTTCGCCCAGCACGGACTCGCGTTCGCCCGCTGTGAGCGCGGCCAGGGTGCGTCCGGTGCGTGCCGTGGCGTAGACGTCGATCCCGTGCGCCGCCGCGCGCAGGCCGAAGCGGGCGGCGAGCGGCATCGTGGCGAGGAGCGTGTCCAGTCGGGCGGGAACGCGCCGGGGCCAGTCGGCGGTGTCGTCGTCGGCGAGGAGGGCGGCCACCAGGCCGTCGAGGCTCATCGTGTGCCCACCTCCGCGTGGGCCGTGCCGTCCAGCGTCCAGGCGGCCTCGGTGCGCCAGCCCCCGAACCACCACCGCTCGACAAGGACGTGGGCGTCGGCGCGTTCGCTGTTGCGGCACGTCGCATGCCCGCCGTCGGGGTCGGTGTAGTCCAGTGCGAGGGTGCGGTCCGGAGGCTGGGTGACCTCGACCCGGATCCGGCGCAGACCGCAGCGTCCGGTGACCGTCCATGTGGGCAGAGCGATGTCGGCCCGGAAGCGGCCCGCTCCCGCCCACCCGACGGCCGACCGCTCGGGGCGGCGGGGCCAGGTGCGGCCGTGTCGGCGCAATCGCAGGAAGACCAGGGGAGGAAGCCTGCGCAGCCCTGGGCGCGTGGAGACGGCGGCGACGATCTCCAGGACGTCCCCTCCTCCCAGGTCGGCGTGCAGCCAGGCCCAGCGGCGGGCGTTGCCGTGGCCGTAGATCCGGGCGGACGCGCCGGGCGCGGCGGTGAGCGTGAGCGTGCTGCCGTCATGGGTGACGGTGCCGTCGTAGGAGGCCCGCGCGGCGGGGAGCATCTGGGCGGCCGGCAGCAGCGGCCGGCGCCAGGACCAGCGGGGGAAGGTGAACAGGGGCTGGTCCCCGGGGCGTTCGGCGAGGTCCCAGCGCAGGGCTCCGTCCTCGGCCGAGCCGGTCAGGCGGCCGGGCTGGACCGCTGCCCCGTCCCCGCTGTAGCCGGACTCGTCGCGAGTCCACGGGGCGGGACCGAAGCGAGCGTGGCGCACGGGTCCGTCCTTGGGGAACACAGCGGCCCAGCCGTGTCCGTAGGGTTCGGATCCGTCGGCGGGGGCGGTCATTTCGTGGTGCAGCCACAGCCCGGTGCCGGTGGCCGGGTCGGTGACGGTGGTGTACCAGACCTCGGTACGGCCCGGCTCTCCGCGCCACCGTGGCGGGAGGTGGGCATCGGGGTCCTCCTGCCGCGGGAAACGGAAACTCGCGAGGAACGGCAGGAGTTGTGCAGGAAGCGAGAACCGCAGGGTGCCGGTGCCGATCCGCGCTCCGTCCTCCCGGAGGGTGTACGGCAGCACGGTCATCGAGGCCACGGGCCTGCGCCAGGTGACGGCCTTCCAGCCGTCGAGAGTCAGCCGGCGGCCGCCGGAGGTGAACGTGATGCGGTAGCGGATACGGCGTCGCGCCCACGGTGATATCTCCAACTCGCCTTCGGCGCGGGGATCGTCGGCCCACCCGGCGATCCGCATCCGGCCGGCGGCACGGGCCTCGGTCGTGCCGGACAGCCGTAGAAGGCGGTCGGCGGTAACCGTCAGATCGAGGCGGACGCGGCGCGTGCGGTCCTCGGTGTCGAGCCGCAGTGTACCGAGCATCGTCTCGCGGAAGACGGTGCCGCGAGCGGGCGCGACGGGGGCGGTGTCCACGCTCATGCCAGGCCCTCCAGCATGATCCGCTCGGTTGCCGTCAGATACCCCTCGGCGGCCCGTCGGGCGCCCGCCTCGTCACCGTCCACCACCGCGTCGACCACCGGCTCGAGCCGCCCGCGTGCCACCTGGGCATCCGTGAACGGCGCCTTGAGTGCGGCGCGTACCGGCAGGTAGGCGTTGAAGAGGGTATTGGTCAGCAGGACATAGACGCGGTTGCCCGTGGCGTGGGCCAGGGCCCGATGCACCTCGATGTCCGCGAGCTGCACGGCGTCGGCGTCCGGCGCGTCCCCCACGGCCGTCAGCAGCGTGCGCAGCTCGGTTCGTTGCCGGTCGGTCGCCCGGGCCGCGGCACGCTCGGCGATCAGCGCTCCGATACTGCGCCGCACTTCGAAGATCTCCTCGACCCAGTCGGGGCTGTGCCGTACGAGCATCGGCAGCAGGTCGGCTCCGCCCAGCCGGAGGTAGTCGCGCACGCGGGTGCCGACGCCGTGCCGGGTCTCCAGCAGGCCGGCCTGCATGAGCCGTCCGAAGGCGTGCTTGAGGGTGGTGCGGGTGACGCTGTATCCGTCGGCGAGCGTGCGCTCGGGCGGCAGGTATGCGCCGACCGGGTGGCGTCCGCTGAGAATGTCCTCACGCAGCCGGCTCTCCAGAACATCGACGATCGTTTCGCGGGGCAGTGCCTCCACGCCGTCCTCCCAGTGGCTTGGTGGATGAGCCACTCAACCAACAAGCGTTCGCACAGTCAACGGGCCTGGCACGCCCAAGTCCTCTAGGTCCGCGATGCCGGTACCACCGGCGTCGGCTGAGGATACGGACTCCGACCGCTTCCGCACGCGGCTCCAATTGCATTGCCAGTCCAAGGACCAGGTCGGGTTCCACCAGGGGGCGAGCGCTGCGCGGAGCGTGCTGGCCGGCCACGTCCCGCCTGTACTGCGGTGGTGCTCCCGCGCCTGGTGGCGCTGTTCGCTCAGCCACCCCAGCGCAAACCCTTCCGGGCGCGTTGTTTGGGGCGTGGCGAGGTGGCCGTGTGCGGAGGCGTACGTGCGCGCGTGGGCCAGCCCGGGGCCCGCACCGCAGAGCTGGGCGATGACCTCGTGGGGGCGAGCGGCGGCGGTCTCGGCGGTAATGCCGATCTCCGCCGGCAGATGCTGCTGCAGCGGGTGCAGCTGCTTGTAGCCGGTGCACTGTACGGACAGCCACGTGGCCCAGTCGTCACTGCCGTCCGGCCAGCTCCCTTCTGTAACCCCTTGGCGCCACTCTTGGGCATGAGCGCGGATCCGGTACCAGGTGCGCTGCCACGACAAGGGCCACGGCGGGTTCCACCACACGTCGATCGCGTCGAGCACCTGAAGATACGCGCCGGGTTCGTCCTGGCGGCGGGTGAGGCAACGCTGGGCAGTGAGCCACTTCCCGCGCAAAAAGCTCCTGGTACGAGATGTTCTTGGTGGCCAGGGCCAGGCATCCGTGTTCGGCGACGAAGGCACGCACAGGCGACAGCCGTATCGATGCCCGCTGTCCGGCTCGTTCGGCGCGCGCGTGCGCTACCGGCGAGGCGACGCTGCATCCGTAGCCGTCCCAGCCGCGAGCCCGCAGAGGTGATGAGGCTCGGCCTGGCCGCTGATCTGCCGCTTGTCCGCCTCGACCAAGACGGAAGATCCCCTGTGCTCTCGAAGACGTACGCCGTATGGCACGTGCCGCGCCCGAAGGCCTGGTGAGCCCGGACGATCGCGATGACCTCGTCCCACTCGCGGGCGTGGAGTTCTCCCAGGACGGGTCATCGCACACACGGGTGCGTCTGGTCGTCTGCGGCTACGACCTCGACCAGGGCCGGGCTTGGTTGGGCCTCGTGTGCTTCGGTGATCGGCCTCATGCAGGGACTACGTGCAGTGGGCATTTACGGTTCTGTGCTTCTGGCGTCCTCACCCGACTGAGTGGGGAACTGCCTGTGATGGCCCCTCTGCTCCACGTACGCCGAGGCGCATCGCCTGCCGCACTTCGCTGGTCATGGATGACGTGATGGGCCAGGGCTTCCAGGCTGTCGTCGTCGTGAGCCAGTACTGCTCCCTGCTCCGCACCGTCGCCGGTGCGGTGGTGTCCGTGGCGTGCTCCTCGGGGGATGTGGAACGGGGGAGTGGCAGGTGGTGTCCTCAGGATGGGCGCACGCTGGTGGAGGGTGGGGAATCGGGCTCCAGCCGGACGCAGCAGTGGCCGGGGCTCGGCGCCAGGTGTGCCTGGAGGCTGCTTTCGGCGAGCCTAATCGTGGCGGGCCTCGTCGTCGCGCTCGCCCCGCGCTTCGGCGGTTGGCTGGTGGCCGGATGGCTCGCCGGGATCATCGTCAATCTGCTGACCATCCCTGGCCACTACGACGTCGCGCTGCGCGACTTCGGCCTGCTGCTCGGTGCGGTGGCCCTCGCCCGGCTCGCCCAGCGCTACAACGGCAAGCGGCAGTCTCACTGACGGCAGGCACCAGCTCAGCGGGGACGAGCGGGGTGAGCCCCTCCTTCGGCTCACCCGCTGAGTGGGAAGGAGCTCTGTGTGTCCGCGGACGGTCCAGACGGCAAGCAGAGGGGATCAGCCGGCCAACCGGGGATCATGTGCCGGAACCGGTGCCGGCTGCGGACCAGCGGATCAGGTCGGCACGCGAGGTGATACCCAGGCGCTCGAAGATGCGACGCAGGTGATAGTCGACGGTGCGGGGGCTCAGGTACAGGCGGGCTGCCACCTCCTTGTTGGTCGCGCCCTGGGCGACCAGCCGGACGATCTGGTGCTGACGGGAGGTCAGTGTTGCGGACCGGACTTCAAGAGCGGGGGACTCGTTCTCCGCGGGGTCCCAGTCGTCCCCCGTGGCGCGCAGCTCGGCCCGGGTCCGGTCGAGCCACAGCCGCGCTCCGTGCCTGCGGAAGATGTCGGCTGCTTCCCGCAGCTGGGCGCGGGCGTCCGAGCGTCGGCGCTCACGGTTGAGGTACTCGCCGTAGAGCAGGCCTGTGCGGGCCAGTTCCAGTTCACGATCGCCGATCGGATGCAGACGCAGAGCGCACCGGAAGTGTTCCTCGGTGTCGCCGGTTTCCAGCAGCGCGCGGCACCGGGCCGCCAACGCGGCCGGCCACCCACGGCCGATCGCCTCCGCCCAAGGGGCGAAAGTCGTCGCGGCGCGCTCCGCCCGCGGCCGGTCCCCGGCTCGGACCGCGGCCTCCACGTAACTGGGCACCGCCTCGATCGCGACACCGGGATGTCCGAGCCTCGTCCGGGCGAGTCGGCGCAACTTGGCAGCCGCCTCGGCCCAGTTTCCGCAGGCGAGATCCAGGTGGGCCAGTCCCCACAGGCCAAGGGCGGAAGCGAGGCCCACGCCGTGCGCCTGCGCTTCGCCGACGACGCGGTCCGCGTACTGCCCGCAGACCGCCGAGTCTCCGGTGATCCCGGCCGCGAGCATCAGTATCCCCATCAGATTGCGGACGCAGCTGAGCTGGCCGCTCTCGCGGGCGAGCCGCAGTGCCTCGGCGGCGGTGAGCGTCGCGGCTTCCGGTCCGCTCAGCCAGCATTCCGGGTACGCGAGGTACTGCATGGCGTGCGCCATCGTGGGTGTGTCACCTGCCGTGCGTGCCAGCGTCACCGCTCGGGTGGCCAGCGCACGCGCGCGGGCATCGTCGGCGATGAACAGCGCACCGTGCGACGCCCAGGCGAGCAGGAGAGGATCGTCGACCTGCGCCGCCGTGTCGAGACGTTCACGTAACCGGGGCACCGCGGCCGAGAGCCGGCCTTGAAGCGCATCAGCGACCGCGAGCAGAACATCGGCGGCCAACCGGCTCGACGGCTGTTCGTGTCCCATGCTGTTCAGCACCGCCAGCGCACGCCGGCCGGCCTGTACGGGTAAGGCCGCGTTTCCCGCGTACAGGCCCGCCTCCCCCGCTGCCACCAGCGCCTTGACGGCCAGCGACGGGTCCTCACCGGTCAGCAGGTCGGCGGCGGTCAGGAGTCCCTCGTAGGCATCCGGCGCAGCGGCGTGCTGGAGGGCGATCACGCCTTTCAGGTAAGCCATGTTCCCCCGTAAGGACGGCTGATCGCTACCCACCAGCGGCTCCGCGCGTTCCAGCAGCCGGGCCGCGCGCCGCGGGCGTCCGGCGCGTCGGCAGCAGTCGGCCGCGGCCACCAAGCGGCTTCCCCGGGGGCCGTCCTCCTGGGTCAGCTGGGCCGAACGTTCCATGAGCTCCGCCGCGTGCGCCGGGCTGCCTTGCCGACGGGCGGATACGGCCTGACGTTCCAGCTCGTCGGCCAGTTCGGCGTTGGGCTCCGACAACAGGGCAGCCTCGTGCCGGCAACAACGATCGTCGTGCGTGTCGGCGAACGCTCGAGCCAGCATGCCGTGCGCCCAGTGCCGCTCGGCGAGATCCGCTCCCTGGCAGATGGCCCTGCCGAGATCGTCGTGCCGGAAGGAGATCACGGTGTTCGAGACAGTGATCAGACCCGCGGTCTCGGCCGGTTTCAGGGCCGACGGGTCGATGCTCGCCCGTTGGGCGACACGCAAGAGTGTCTGGGGAGCCAGGCCCGGTTCAGCTGCCAGCAGCAACAGCAACCTCCGGCAGTCGCCGGGAAGTCGCCGGAATTCGGCGAGCCGGCGGCGCGCCAGACGAGGTGCCAAGGGGAGGGGGTCGGGCAGGCGGGACACCTGGCTGAGCTCCGCGGGTGTGAGCGTCCGCAACAACTCCAGCATGATCAGGGGATTGCCGCCCGCTGCATGGAGGAGCACCTCGCGAACCGGGAGCGCCACCGCGGAGGACCGGATCCGTGCGATGAGCCGCAGGCAGTCCTGGTCGGGCAGGCCCGCCACACGGAGTACCGGCACCCCCGACACGGCGGCGCACCCGTCGCTCTCCGTCGCGGCCAGGATCAGGACCCGCTCGGTGCTGATCCTGCGGGCTACGAAACCGAGGGTGTCACGGGACTCGGCGTCGACCCAGTGCAGATCGTCCACGCCGACCAGCACCGGACTGCGGCCGCTCGCCCTCCCCAGGAGCGCCAGCACGGCGACGCCGATCAGCGATCGGTCCCCGGGCGACGGGACGTGCCCGAGCAGCAGCCGCTCCAGCACCTCACGGGACCGCGCGGGCAGTTGAGGGAGGTCGGAGGCCAGCGGCCTGACCAGCCGCTGCACCGCTCCGTACACCAGGTCCTGTTCCGCCGGTACCCCGTCGGCCCTGACAGCGCGGAAGCCATGGGCCAGGTGGGACGCGTACCGCAGCAGCGCGGTCTTGCCGATTCCGTGGTCACCGGTGAGGAGCAGGGCACCGCCGCCTGCTCCGCGGCAGGCTTCGACCGCCGCCACCAGCTGCCGGCGCTCGGCCTGTCTGCCGATGATGTGGGGTTGCTCGGTGCCGTACGTCATGACGCACGCCTCCCGGCTCGACGCCTCAGGTCGAGAATAATGACTATTCTCGAGGGTGAGCGCAATACTGGTGCGGCCCGAAGTGCCTTTCCGCCAGGGCCCCTTGGGACCCCTCTGCGCGGTTACGCTTGGGTCGTGGCAGAGCCTGATTCCCTCTCAAGGCAGTGCGGTGCCGAGATCCGTGACCGGCTGATCGAGGCAGCCGTTCACGAATTCGGAGAGCAGGGTTACGACCGTGCGCGGGTACAGGACATAGCCCGTCGTGCCGGGCTCTCCACCGGCGCGATCTACGGCAACTTCCGGAACAAGGCCGAACTTCTCGCCGAGGCGGTCGATCGCGGTCTGGCAGCTGCCGCACGCAGGCTGGTCGAGGCACTCGACCGCGGGGCGGCCCCCACCGACCTGCTCGAGATGATCACCACCGACCTATCCGACCCCCGCCGGCAAACGTGGGCGCCTCTGGTCAGTGAGGCGCTCGCCGCCGCGCGGCGGGACGACGAGGTCGCCCGCAGGGTCCACGCTGCCTTGCGCAGGGCGGAGGCCAAGCTGACGGACCTGGTCGAACTCGCTCAACAGGACGGCTCACTTGCCCCCGAGGTCGACAGCGCGGCCTGCGCCCGCCTGGTGCTGTGTGTGTCCCTCGGGGGTGACGTACTCACCGCCTCGGGCCTTGAGGGCCCGGACCGCAAGGCGTGGACCGCATTGGTGCACAGGCTCTTCGCCAGGCTGGCCTCGGCCCGGAGCAGCGGCTGAGTCACCCTGCATCACCGCGAACCGGTGAAGTCACCGGTGTTGCGCCAGCCCTGGGGGCGAGTATCTCGAGTAGACGCTGGTCAGCAACTCAGCGGGAACTTCACGTTTTTCACCGCGGCGGGGACCGGTTGACAGTGGAAAGGCCGCCCGTCACTCTACGGTCAGCCAAGCGGGGCAAATACCGGCGAGGGGACCCCTCGATATATGCGCTGCCCGCACTTCAGGGCATCTCCTGTCCTCGCGATGTGGTTTCCGTGCGTTCCGGCCGATTCGGAAGAATTTTTCTTCCGGCAAGGAGGAAACATGTTTCAGCGAAAATTCGCGTTGACCGCCGTCATCGTCGCCGCGGCACTGGCGGCCGGCGCCGTGCCCGCGGCCGTCTCCGCGGCCGCTGCCGCCCCTGACACGGGGTGGCAGCGTCGTGGTGCGCAGGTCACGTCCGTGCGGTACGGGCCGTTCACCATCCCGGCCGCGTCGGGGCACGACCACGGGGAGTCGGGAAAC